>JAISIV010000014.1 GCA_031261865.1 Lactobacillaceae bacterium
GGCGTCGAATTTATCGTGGCTAATACTGATGTTCAAGCGCTTCAAGATTCTAAGGCGAAAATCAAACTACAATTAGGCCCAAAACTCACTAGAGGTTTGGGTGCTGGTTCTACTCCTGAAGTTGGTGAACGTGCTGCTGAAGAATCAATGACGACTATTCAAGAAGCTCTTCAAGATGCTGATTTAGTTTTCGTTACCGCTGGAATGGGTGGAGGAACTGGTAACGGTGCCGCTCCTGTTGTTGCGCGCATTGCTCGTGAAATGGGTGCTCTTACCGTTGGTGTCGTGACTCGTCCATTTAATTTCGAAGGTCCAAAGCGTACTCGTTATGCGGCCGAAGGAATTGCTAAGTTAAAGGAAAATGTCGACACTCTAGTTTTGGTTTCTAACAACCGTTTGCTTGAGATTATGGATCGAAAAGCATCTATCGTTGATTCATTTAAAGCCGCAGATGATGTTCTTCTTCAAGGTGTCCGTGGAATTGCTGATTTAATTACTAAGCCCGGAATTATCAATCTTGATTTCGCCGATGTTAAGACTGTTATGACTAACGGTGGAACGGCTCTTATGGGAATAGGATCAGCAACAGGTGAAAACCGCGCTGCTGAGGCCACGAAAGCTGCTATTGCTTCGCCATTGCTAGAAGTTGATATGCACGGGGCTTCAGACGTTTTGTTAAATGTTACTGGATCTGGAGATATGTCATTGTTTGAAGCTCAAACTGCAGCCGATATTGTTACTCAAGCCGCCGGACAAGATGTCAACATTGTTCTTGGAACTTCAGTCAACGACAAATTGAAAGATGAAATCCAAGTAACTGTTGTTGCTACTCATATCACCGCTCAAACTGCTGCTCCTCAACCTGCTCAAACCAGCACTGTTGTGGCTGCACCTACTGTTACTCCGGAACCTACTGCACCTCGTTCAGTGTTTGATGATGATACATCACCAATTCAACCAACGACTAGTTTTGAATACAATGAGCCAGTCTTTAATAATCCTGCACCTGTGACACCAAGTCCTACTCCATCAACAAATTCTTACGATGATTGGAATATTAATCCGGTTCAATTCGCACAACCTGAATTCAACCAACCTATTTACAGTCAGCCACAACCTTTCGTGCCTGAACCTCAACAAAACTTTAATCAACCAGTGCAACCAAACATTCCTTCGGCATTTGATCCAGCTCCAATTAATCAAAACCAAGATAACGGAAATGACGGTGAACGCCCTTCATTCTTTAAAAAGCACTAATTACATTTAAGGAGACCAAATGGCTAATTTTATTAATAAACTTTTTGGTGGAAGCGATGACGACGAATATTACGACGATTACGAAGACGAACCAGTTAATCAAAGTCAACCCGCTCCAGCTGCAAACTATCAACAACAAAATCAATCAGAGGCTCCTAGAAGAAATGCCTTTGGTTTAGGGAACAATAATAATCAAAATCAACAAGTTCCTCCGATTCAATCCGTTTCTGCAAACCAAAACCAAAATACTTATTATCAGCAATCTCCTCAACAGCCACAAGGTCAAAGTTTTTCTTCAACCCAATCGTCTTCACTCTTAAATGTGATTCGCCCTAAAGTTTTTTCCGATGCTAAGCCAATCGTACAGTCTCTTTTGCAGAATATACCGGTTATTATAGATTTTTCAGCAATTGATGAAGCCCAAACTAATCGAGCAATTGATTTCCTCTCAGGCGCAATTTTCGCCATTAAAGGAAACATGAGTAAAGTCACTGAAGGTATTTTTGTTGTTGGCCCTCAAGGTTATGTAGTTGAAGGTGACATTATCAGTTCTTCAATTAACGCTCAAAACAACAATATGAATCAAAATCCTTATGGACAAACTTATAACCGCTAATTATCGTTAGCGGTTTTTATTATTAAATTATGGCAAATACTAACTACACACAATTCGAAGATAAATTTGTAAAGACTGCTAATTCTTTAGTTGAACAGTCGAGAAATGGACAAATTTTAACTCACTTCTTGAATCCCCGTGAACAAGAGATTATAGAAAACTTTGCGAGAAATGCGAATATCGAAGTCAAATTTTTCGGCGGTTATTTAGGCTCGGAAAGAAGAAGAGCAATCATTAATCCTGAATCAGATGATTTTCAGATCGCTACAATCCAGATTGAATATCCTGATAAGTTTTTCACCATTTACCATTCCACGATTATCGGCAGTTTAATTCATAATGGTATTCGTTTTGAGGCCATCGGTGATGTTATTCATGAAGGCAATATTTGGCAATTTTTCATTGAAGAAAACCTCTCCGAATTTGTTCAAAGAGAGATTCATAACGTTGGCAAAAAGAGCGTTAAGTTTATCGCGGCTCAAAAGACTATTACTTCAGATGATGATTTTATCGTCCAAACTCTAACGGTTAATTCCTTGCGATTAGATTTAGTAATCTCAGATGTTTTTAATATTAACCGTGCTGAATCAAAATCAATGATTGAAAATTTGGATGTCCGTTTGAACTATTTTGATTTCAATAATCCTAGCTACACGTTAAGTATGTTTGACGTTGTTTCTGTTCATGGCCACGGCCGTTTTCAATTTATGGGGACACTCGCCACGACTAAGAAAAATAAATTCAAGATTGAGATTAAAAAGATTTCTCGTTAATCTTGCTAAAAATAATTTAAACGTGTAAACTAAAAAACAATTTACAGACAGAAAGTGTTTTTAGATATGTTCAGCGAGTCGCGTTGGTGGAAGGCGACCATCTCTCTAAAAATAAAGATCACTGTAAAGTTTCTAGTTAAATAAATGAGGGTACTTGTTTTAAAACAAATACTGAAATGGGTGGTACCGCGTTTATGACGCCCCTGGGTTAAATACCAGGGGCTTTTTTATGCCTACCAAAAGGAAAATTATGAAAGTTAAAGACACACTACATTTAGGAAAAACTGAATTCGCCATGCGAGCTGGCTTACCAACCAACGAGCCGGTTCGTGAAAAACAGTGGGAAGATGCAGATTTATATTTCCGTCGCTTGGAACAAAATACTTTAAAGCCACATTGGAATTTGCATGATGGTCCTCCATATGCCAATGGAAACATCCATCTAGGACATGCTTTAAACAAAATATCTAAAGATATGATTGTCCGTTACAAGAACATGTCCGGTTATTTAGCACCTTACGTTCCAGGCTGGGACACTCATGGTTTGCCAATCGAACAACAACTCACTAAGGCTGGTTACAACCGTAAGGAAATGACCACTAATGAATGGCGTGAATTGGCTCGTCAATATGCTTTAGAACAAGTTGAATTGCAAAAAGCTGACTTCAAACGTTTAGGTGTTTTAGGGGATTGGAATAATCCATATCTAACTTTGCAACCCGAATTCGAAGCGCAAGAAATCCGCGTATTTAAAGCGATGGTGGAAAAGGATTTAATCTTCCGTGGTACAAAGCCGGTTTATTGGTCTTGGTCTTCTGAATCGGCATTGGCTGAATCTGAAGTTGAATACGAAGATATGGAATCTACTTCAGCCTTTTACGGAAACCGTGTTCTTGATGGAAAAGGAGTTTTGGAACCAGGCACACAATTAGTGGTTTGGACAACTACTCCTTGGACTACCCCAGCTTCCGAAGGAATTTCAGTTGGTCCTGAAATTGATTATTCAGTAGTTGTAGTTGGTGACACTAAATACGTTGTAGCCAGCGAATTATTGGAAAATTTGGCTGAAGAATTTGGTTGGACGGATTATTCTGTTGAAAAAACTTTTAAGGGGCAAGATATCGACCGCGTTACTGCTCAACACCCTTATCGTCCAGAAGTTGAACTTTTAGTTATGAACGGGGAACACGTTACTCTAGACGCTGGTACTGGACTAGTTCACACGGCTCCCGGATACGGTGAAGACGACTTTAATATCGGTAATGTTTATGGATTGCCTGTAGTTGCTCCAATTGACGACCGCGGAGTTTTAACTAAGGATGCCGGTAAGGATTTCGAAGGTGTTTTCTATCAAAAATCCGAACCAATTGCTTTGCAAAAATTAGAAGATGCCGGTGTACTTTTAAAGACACAAGTAATTTCTCACTCTTACCCAATGGATTGGCGTACACATAAACCAAT
>JAISIV010000011.1 GCA_031261865.1 Lactobacillaceae bacterium
GAAATCGACAAAGGTTCTTTTTTGGTGGCTAAACTTTCCACAAAATCATACGCTTGGCTTAAATCAAGTACTTCTAAATAGTCTTTTATTGGTTTGCCATCTACTGTCAAACCCGTTTCCAATACTGAAATGGTTTCGTATTTAGTTAGAGTATTGCCTTCAATGGCGTTTGAAGACCAAATATGATCAAACTTCAATTGTCTATTTAGCTCATCAACTTCAAGTTTTGAAAGAGGTCGAAAAGCATTCAATTTCTCTTTTTTGATTGTGAGGTCTTGTAATGTCATAGGTTGATTATTTTCATTTTACGCTGTCTTTTATTCCCTCAACGAGTGTCTCTTACCTTTCGCAAGCGCATCCCCTTCAGTCATCGTAATGATATTTGCACGGTTAGTGTTAGCTGGCATTCTCTCAGTTCCATACCAATAAACATCTGAAGTCCCGCCACCTGTCACATAGACTGTGCGTGAATTATTTTGAGTAGCCGGCGCTGGGGTGACATACGAACTAGAACTAGCTGGGGCATTGTAAGTTTGACTTTGTGCAGAAGCTCGGCCAACTGTATTAGTCGCAGTTCCCGTTAAATAATTAATATCCGCATTGGGCGATACATTATCTAAAAGAACTGTTGTAATACCTTTAGAATCAGTCGATTCTTTGCCACCGATATTGATTGGTAACAATTGTCCATCCTGATCTAAACCAACATATTGCAATTTAACTTGACGTGGGATTAATTCATCCCCTTGATAAATTGGCGTAACCAAATAATCGAGCCAATAATTTGGATGGGTAGCTAACCATGAATCCAGACGGTTCTCATAGTAGAGCATACTATCTTGATTGCTATCATTCATACCGGTCTAGTTCCCCGCATTAAACCAAGCGGTCTCAGGTACTAGATTTCTAGGTTCATCATTTAGACCGCTGAATTGATAACCAACCAAGTGTCCGCGGCTCATTAACCACGCTTGACGGGTTCCGTCACCATAATAGAACTTGAAGTTGTGCCAACCAACCGGATCGTAATTGAGCTGCGGTGCACGCTTCACAGTTGGCTCATCTTTATCTTGTAATTGAATATGTGACCAAGTAGCACGCCTCAAGGAATCCAAATTTCCCATTTGCATTTGGCGCTGGCCGGTGAATGAGAGGACACCGGCGTTTGTTGCAACAGAACTGGTTTTAGATTCTGCTTTAGACGATTCTGAACTACTTTTTGAGCTATTCTCTTTTGAAGAAGACCCAGCCTTTTTAGAACTAGAACTTTTCTCAGTTCTGACTACTTTGGTTGAATTATTGTTTTTTGTGTTTTCTGTAGGACTGGTAAATAACCCTAGAGAAACAAATAGGAGCACTACTGCCCCTGAGATTGTCATTATTGAACGTTTTTTCATTAGGCTTTACCAATCAAGAATGCAACAACTAAAATTAACAAAACGATTACCGTAATCCAAACGAACTTATAGTCTTTATCTTTTGCGAACATAAATATAGAAGCAATAACTCGAATCGTTGGGGTGACAATCAACACTAAAACTCCATACATCATAAATGGTGTCGACAATGCATTCCCAATAACACCCAAAACTAAACCAATACCCATTAAGGTAAAGGCAATTCCAGCTCCAATCCGAAGAACGTAGCCGATATATTGTTCCATTTTTAAATCTTGTTTATTTTGCATGTGTCACTCCTAATAAAGCGTAATCCCGAATGCTTTTAGCACTAATTGCAAACCAGTTAATAAAACAACCGGAATGAAAATGATACGGATAACTTTGTTGTTAAGCTTTGGCATTATTTTAGCCCCTAGTGTTGAACCGACAATGATTCCAATAACAATAGGAACTACAATTTCAAACTTAATCATGCCTTGGAAGAAATAGATTAAAGCAGAAGCTGCGGCGGTAACTCCCATCATGAAATTACTAGTAGCGCTCGATGCTTTTAGAGGCATTTTCATTGCTGAATCTAAAGCGAAAACTTTAAATGAACCTGATCCAATACCTAGTAGACCCGAAGCAAAGCCTGCGCCGAACATAATTGCAGAACCAAGAGGAACGTTTTCGACGTAGTAATGAATTTCTTTTTGTTCTTTTTGATCGTAGTAAGTTGAATCTAGCCGTAAGTAATTTGCAATCTTGTCATTAGCCGGCGCCAATTGATCGGCCTTACCACCACGAATTTTTTGATACATGTTGTAGCCTTGATAAACCAGTAGCGCACCAAAGAAAAAGTTTAAATATTGCGGTGCAAAAATCCCGGTAAGGACGGCTCCAACTAGAGCTCCGATTGAAGTGAAAATTTCTAAAAACATTGCAATACGCACGTTTAGTAAATCATCTTTTAAATATGCAATTGATGAACCAGTTGATGTCCCAATGACGGCAATAATACTGATTGGAATAGCGTAATGAATCGGTAAGTTAAAACCAATAACTAAAATCGGCGTAACTAATATTCCACCACCTAATCCTAGAATTGATCCCAGAATTCCTGCTAGAATTCCAACAATCATTAATCCAAATATTTCCATATAAAACTCCTCAAATTCGTAAAAACTTCACTTGTTTAGTTTATGCTTTGTGGCGTTTTTATTCAAATATGAAAGGGACACGGTCTGCTAATTTTAAGGGCGAATAAAAATCACCTCAGCACGTTTTAAATGCTGAGGTGATAATCAACGCTAATGATTTAATTTTTCAATCATTGAGATCAAATATACAAAGAGAGAATACTGACAACACCTTCTGCAATAGTGACGGGGTAGTGAGGAAATATTCCCATAATTCCAACAATAAAAAGTGAAATCATGATTCCAAATAGGACAGCGTGTATCAAAATTTTGCTTTGTTTTAAATTTAATACCCAGTAAGTTAAAAAAACAAACATCAAGAACAGGCTTGTGATGATGAAGTTGTCAAAACCCATAGCTTGAACAACTATTAGTATCAACGCGAGGGCTGTAAAAACAATTTTAATCGGAGTTATTGCCATTCCAGTCCCCAAGGAATGATAGTTACTGCAGGCGAGAAGTTGAATTTGATACCACCAGGGGCAAGTGCAGCTACAACCCCAACTGTTGCAAGAATTTTAGAAACTACTGGCTCCGGAACCCAAATACCTCCGATTGAAGTTCCTGCTCCAAGAGCATGCAAGGTAGTTCTTGACATATAAACTCTAAATCCATACCAATAAACCGAAACTTTATTTATACCATTTTGATATCTCAACTCTTGATTTTCCGACGAGACATCATCAACCGTTAAGACACCATTACTCGCAGTTGAAACTAAAACGGAGTCATTTGACGAATTCATCTCTTGAAGTTGCTGGCGGTAATCGTTTTGAGTGGCTAGAGTGTCTTCGACTTCTTTTAGAGTTTGATCTGAAAATACGGAGTATGCCAAGTCACTTAAAACATATTTTTGTGTTTCGCTATCAAATAGTACATACTGACCAATTTCATCTATGGACGCACCTGCAAAACTTGTTGTTCGAGCATAACTATCAACTTGGGTCGAAATCTGTTTTTGAGTGTCCGTTTGGATTTGCGAAACCATGTCTTTGAGACTTCCGCTTGTTGAATCTGCAAAAACGTTACTTACTGGCGATAAAGAAATTGCTAAAACCGTTGTTGCCATACCGATATTCAAAAACTTTTTCATCATATTCCCTCTTTTCTTGGAACTTCCGTTCCGCGATTAGAGAATAACAACTATATTGCTTGCATTATTACACTTTTTGTTACTTACATTGCTACTTTTGTTTCTGTATTATCCGATTTTGTAGCAAAGAAATGTTCAATTTTTTTCTTATGTGGTCTGGAAAAAGGTAATTGAAGACCATTCCTCAGTTCAACAACGCCGAGTACAGTATTGATTTTTTTTAGCTGACGCTCGTTCACTAGAAATGACGAACTTATTCTCATTAAAGATTCGTAATTATCCTTCTCGATTTGACTTAAAGTTTGTTTGACAATGAAAGAATTATCTTGAACGAATATTTTTGACTGATGTTTTTGAGGTACAGTCTCGATATAAATTAAATTATCAAGGTTAATTGATATTGGGTTGTCCGTCTTGATATTTAAGAAACGGTCTAGCTGTTTAGAGTTCTCAACTTCATCTGGGCCAAGAATGAAATAAAAAGATTTTACGGCCAAGTGAGCATTTAATAAGGAAGATGCGAGAAATTGATTATCACTTACGACAACTAGTCGTGGTATCAAGTCTTTTAGCTTAACATGATATCTCGAGATTTGATAAAAGGAAGATGCGAATACAACAAGCTCAACCTTGGGCAGCTTCTCACCAACTTCCACGAAAAAATCGATTGAATCTGTGACAGACGCACTATCAACATTCGTTTTTTTCCAATTGTCGATATTTGAATACAATTTATTTTCGCTGAGATTGATTCCAAGAAGGTCCATTTTTTACTCCATAGCGTGTGGCTAAAGTATGTGTATATATTATCTAACAAACTTCTCGCTTTCGTTCAATGTCGGTCTTTGCAGGGGGGGCTTCGTAAATTAGATTTAAATTAATTTTTGACCGATTTTGGACTCAAATTAACCGATTTTGGAAACTTGATTGTTTTTCCTCTTTTTTGTTATTAAATTTAAATTCGTATTAGAAAGAGGTACGAAATTATGAGACTTTTTAAAAGAATGATTTTAGCAACTGTGATAGCCACGGGTTTGGAGGTTGTCACACCAACAATCGTCCCTGGATTTGATGGAGGTAAATATATCCTGAAGGTATCCGCAGAAACTCTGCCAGAGGCTTCAATTAGTCTGACGGAGAAACAACAACAGACATTACAAAATTTCCCTCAGCATAATGTTGAAGATATTCCAGACCTCAACTCGATGAATCCGGATCAACGTCAAGTTTTCATGGAAATAATTAGGCAAACTGCTGTTAATATGGACCTACCAAGTGCTGCCGATACAGAAGATGCATTTAATGTATTAAAAAATATTTTTAACTCTAGCTCAGATTTGTACTTAAATCTTACTGGAGCAACCACTGAATTAATTGATGATATTAATGAAAACCATGAATCTCCGTTTGATTCAATCACGGGAGAGCAAGTGTTGGCTGCAAATCACGGGCTAATTGCTACGTCCATCTTAGGAGCCACATTTGACGTGGTTATTTCGGCACTTGTAACTAAGGGTATAACAGGTGGTCTAGCAGCATTAGTAAAAAAAGAAGGAATAAATGTTGTCAAACAAAAATTGAAGAAAGAACTTGGAAATAAGCTCGTGAGTTTGGGACTCAAAGGATTGAAAGGACTCTTGTTTACCGCTGTTGACGTTGCATTAAGTTTGGCTTCGCCTGGGACATCGATTGCCAAGTACATCGATGCTCACGACAAGATTAAAAATAATGGTTGGATCGAACTATGGTGAAAAGGTGGTTAGCATTTACTATCCTGTCGTTACTATTTTCGGGAATTAACGTTTTTATTGCATCACTTAAAACCAGTAGTCAGATATTCTCCAATCAGTGGTGGGCGGCATATCTACCAATATTTTTTATCGGTTTAACCATTGCATTTTTTGCAAGTAAGTCTTTCAGAAACTAAATACCATATTCACCAATTCAACACTACTGATGATGTACTTTAGACTATTTAAAAATAATAAAGGTTGTCGATTTAAATGCGAAATATCCGCGATACTGATTCCTTCAAAATGTTGTTTAGTGCTGTTATCGAACTATCCAAACAGCTCGGCGGTGACTCAATAGATAATCCAATATCTCCTAGTTTAAGGTTATTGGTTCAACAAATTGATGATTACACCGTGAAAAACCTTTTAATCGGGGCTTTTGTTGAAGTTGTTTATGAAACAAAGCTTGATGCGGTTTCTTTTACCGACTTTCAAACTTCAATTCAATCCTTTGAAAATCTTTCCAGGGAAAACATGGAAAGATTATCATCTGAAGGAATGATTCTATACATGTTGAACTATGTAGCTATTAATGTCAACAAGAAAGCTGAGCCCTATTTCAAGAAGCTAAAAAAGATTTGGGAAGAAGAGAAATAATTGGATTGATAATTATTCAAACAAATACTAAATAAAAAGGTAACCAAAATGTCAGTAAGTACGACCAATTCAAGCAAAATTATTAAAGATATAGAACTTATCATTGCGAACAATAATCCATCAGACTCGGCATATATAAATGTTTTAAAAGATTTCTTACCTCGACTGTCACAAGAAGTAGAAGTTGGTAAACACAAATCAATTTTGAAAATTGAAAATGCAATGTATTCCGCGTTAAAGAAAAAGATGAAATTCCCACCTCGAATGGTCTACTATGAATCATCGCAAGATTTCTGGAGCATGATTCAGACTCTGCAATATGAGCTATTTGGGTATTCGCTAAGTTAAAGCTGATATAAACAAAAGACTTTCCTAGGTTTTATCCTAAGAAAGTCTTTTTACATAAAGCCAGATATAATTAAAGCGCCTAAACCTGCTAGCACAACATATAGTAAGGCCGGTGCAATTGTCGTTCGAAGAATTTGTCCTTCTTTACCTGACAAACCGACCACCGCTGAAACGCTAACGATATTATGAATAGCAATCATGTTGCCGGCCGCGCCCCCAATCAGTTGCAAACCTAAAATCAATGGAACACTTAAGCCGGCTTGCGTAGCAACACTCATTTGGATTGGTGAAAAAGTAAGAGCTGAAACCGTGGAAGACCCAGTAATTAATGCACCGATTTCGCCCAATGCTGGAGCGACAATTAACCAAGCCGGCGCCAACGATTTTGCCATCGCTGTGGCGATAAAAGTCGGCATGCTTGTCAGGTCGGCAGTATTAATACCAGAGTTACTAAATACTTGAACCATAATCAGCGTGACTACAAGCGTGAATCCAGTGGCTCCGAAAATGGTTTGAGAAGCAATTTTAGTCGATCTTCCAAACGTATTTAACGGTTGCTTTTGCGTCCACAAAGCAATTAAACTAGCAACCAACAACACCGTTCCTGGCGAATACAGAATTTGCCAATCAGAACTCATCCCCTTAAAGCCTAAGATATCATGTAGTCCTAAGTCAAGTGATTGGGTAATCTGTTGGACAATTGGCACAACTCTCGTTGCGAATAACAAGATTACAACTACGATATACGGCGACCAAGCTTGTAAGAGAGTTAAACCAGTTTTTTCTTCGGTAAATGAGACCGCTATTTTTGGGTCTTCATGAGATGCCCCTCGCCAAGCATTTTTAGGAATCAAAATCTTAAAGCGGATTGTCAATATTGAAAAAGCAATACCGACAATTGGCGATAGGATTGATACAAAATCGGGTCCTAGAACTTGTGCGAAACCTAAAGCACTCAAGGTATAAACGAGTCCTATCAAAAGCGTCCAGGGCAAAACTTCCAAAACTTGTTTTACTGATTTGTTGCGTCCAAATACTAAAACTACGATAGCCGCAATAATACTTGGAATAAATAACCCAGCAAATAAATCATTAGTCGTTACAGTAGTAGCTATTTGGCGAACCATGTTGCCATTAAGACCTAAATTACTGAAACCGACATTAATTGGCGTGGAAACTGCTCCAAAAATAGCAGCCGTTGAATCACCAATTAACGCTAAAGCCACGGCAGCAATTGGAGTGAATCCGAGTGCAATCAATAAAGGAGCCGTCACGATAGCTGGTGTCCCAAAGCCCGACACTCCTTCAATTAATCCGCCGAAAAGCCAAGCGATAATTACGGCCTGCAAACGCACATCTAAAGTTAAACGCTTGAAACCTTGAGTGATTCGAACTACGGCACCTGATAATCCAAGCACATTCAAAAGCACCAACGCTCCTAGCAAAATCCAAAGAACAGTAACCGTTTTATGAATACCTTGAATAGCTGAAGCTGCAATAGCGTCGGCAGGCATTTTCCAAATTAGAAAGCTAGCAGCGACTACTATAAGAGCCGATATCGCCATACCTTTATTTGCAGGCATATTTAGGATAGTCAACAAAAACAGGGGGACAATTATGATTAACGCGGCAACTAAAATTAACATTGTCCTTATTGTAACAAGCGATTTTTACCTTATGTTTTAATTATTTTATGCTTAAAAAAGACGAAGTAATTGATTTAATGGAGCCACGCGCGGGGATTGCTGCCGTTCTTCCACTAGTATTAGGAATTTTATTTGCAAAATACAACTATGGTGTGATTAGTTGGACGCATAGCTTAATTTTTGGAGTGGTCGCTATTTTGATGCAGCTCACCGTTAATACTTGGAACAATATTTCTGACTACCGAAAAAATGACGGTAAATGGTCGGAAGAATCCGTTAATAATTCAATCCAAGATGGAAAATCTTCTGAACGTCGTGCCTGGATTCTCTTGGCCATTGAACTAGTCGTAGTCGTTCTTGGAGGGCTTTTCTTAGTTGTTCGTTCTGCCATTGGCCCTTGGATTTTAGACTTAGGTTTAATTGCTGCGGTCATTGGTTACTTATATTCTGGTCGCAAGTTCGCTCTAAGTTGGACACCATTTGGAGAATTATTCTCCGGCGTCACCATGGGCTTCATTATTTTTCTAGCAGCCGTATTAGTAAACGTTAATCAAATCACCCCTAAACTTTTCTGGTCAGTAGCACTTACTTCGGTAATCGCAATCACGGCCATTGCAAACATCATGCTAGCTAACAACCTCAGTGATTATGAAGAAGACAAACGCATGAATCGTCACACTTTGGTTTACTATGCTGGCGTTAAAAATTCATTGATCATCTTCGCAGCTCTTTATGTAACTGGTTATGCCACCAATGCTTTTGCCATTCTTCTTGGTTACTTACCATGGACGGCCGTATTAGTTTATCTTTCAATTCCAGTTGTGGTGACAAATGTAATGGCCTTTTTCAAACTTCAATCTAAGAAAGATACT
>JAISIV010000058.1 GCA_031261865.1 Lactobacillaceae bacterium
CTGCAAACAAAGAAAAGGAATTATTGGATTTCTAAAATGGGAACAAATGAATCTACAACTAAAACTGAAAAGATTTTTGATGAAGATTCTCCCGTACATATAGCCATCATTATGGATGGCAATGGCCGATGGGCAAAGTCAAAACATAAACCACGTGTTTTCGGTCATCAAGCTGGTATGAATAAAGTTAAAGAAATTGCTTTGTATGCCAGTTCTTTAGGTGTCAAGTATCTTACCCTTTATGCGTTTAGTACTGAAAATTGGAAGCGGCCAAACGATGAAGTTAAATTTTTAATGAAGTTACCGATTGATTTTTTTGGAACTTTCATGCCAGATCTTATTGCAAATAACGTTCAAGTTAAAGTTATTGGAGATATCAAGGGTTTACCTGATACCACTAGGGAAGCGGTCACTAATGCCATCGAACAAACCAAAGATAACGACGGTTTAGTACTCACTTTTGCCATGAATTATGGTGGCCAACAAGAAATCGTTGAGGCTGCCAAAACGATCGCACGTGGTTTTTCAAGTGGATCACTTAGTTTAGAAGATGTAAATGTCGAGATGTTCGGTCGCTACTTGCAGACTGGTTTTATGGGCGACCATGCGGCGCCCGATTTAATGATTAGAACCTCTGGTGAACAGAGAATTAGTAATTATCTGCTGTATCAATCAGCTTATTCGGAATTTTTCTTTACGAATAAGTTTTGGCCAGATTTCAATTCCGACGATTTTGATGAAGCGATTCAAAGTTTTTTACAAAGAGATAGAAGATTCGGTAAGGTTTAATTATGAAAACAAGAGTTATCACAGCAGTTATTGCACTAATTTTATTTGTACCATTTGTTGTTATTGGTGGCACGCCGTTAGCAATCGTCATGGGAATACTTAGCATGGTGGCAATGGGCGAAATCTTATACATGAAAAATCGAAAGTTGGTCAGTGTTGAAGCTCTTCTTTCTTTTTTGCTAGTCCTTTTTTTGACGCTTCCCAAAGATTTTAGAGAAGAGTATTTACCTGGAATCAACCCGGTTATATTTGTCTACGTAATTGCGTTAGGCTTACTAATTACAACAGTATTCACTCGCACTAAGTTCAATTTTGATTCTGCCGGTGCTTTAGTTCTTGCTGGTATATATATCGGATTTGGTTTCCATTACTTTACTGAACTTCGCAATTCCAACGTTTATCTGATCATTCTCGGACTCATTGTTGTTTGGGTGACAGATTCCTTTGCCTACATCCTTGGAAAAGCGTTTGGTAAGCACAAAATGATTCCTAAGGTTTCGCCAAACAAAACATGGGAAGGTTCGTTTGGTGGAAGCTTAGTTGGAACCATTTTCGGAGTTGCGTTTGTTCTACTCTTCAAAAATCAATTCCCAGACACTAACATTTTTCTCTTAATACTATTGATCTTCTTATTAACTGTTTTAGGACAAATCGGAGACTTAATCGAATCTGCCTTCAAACGTTATTATGGAGTTAAAGATTCAGGAAAAATTCTTCCTGGCCACGGTGGCATCTTAGACCGTTTTGATTCATTACTAGTTGTTATGCCGATTATCTTCTTCTTGTTTGAGGAATTGCAATGAATCTCACATCTATAATCGCTTTCATTCTTGTTTTTGGAATCATTGTCGCAGTTCATGAACTTGGGCATTTAATTGCTGCTAAAAAATTCGGTGCTGTTGTCTATCAGTACGCCATCGGTTTTGGACCAAAAATTTTTGGATGGGTTAAAAATGGCACGAGTTATGCTATTCGTATCATTCCAGTTGGAGGTTATGTCTTAATCGCTGGGAGTAGTACGGATGAAGGTGTCGATTCTTTAAGAGAAGGACAACAAGTTAAACTATCAATTGATGAAAATTTAGTATCTACTATTGACGCTTCTGAGTCTCCTGCTAAAGCCGACCAAACCGTAATTAGAATTAAGAATGTTGATTTAGATCAGTTGAAAATATCTGGTCTTGACGCAAATGAGGAGCTATTATCATTTTCAATTAGTCCAAATGCAGATATTGTTTTAGAGGACGGTCAAAGTTTAAGGATCGCTCCTCCAGAAAAACAGCTTCGAAATCTAGCTCAGTGGAAACAAATCATCATCAATCTTGCTGGACCTTTAATGAATTTTGTTTTGGCAATTGTTTTATTTTTCGCTTTGGCATTTGCGGCACCAAGTGTTCCAAACAATAGTTCTCAAATTGGAACTCTAACTAAAAATTATCCCGCTCAAAAAGCTGGACTAAAGTCTGGCGATGTTATTGAGAAATTAAACGATCGAAAAGTAAAGACCTGGGCGCAAGTTTCAAGCTATTTAGCAACATACGACAAGAAGCAAATTAAAGTTCAGTATAAAAGAGCAAACGTGGTTGACACTAAAACTATCACTTTAAAAAAATCTGAGGGTCGTTACTTCCTAGGTATTACTCAAAGTAATGATACTGATTTAAAGTCTCGAATTAGTTATAGCTATCAATCATTTATAAATGCTTCAACTAGTATCTGGCTAGCCTTAGGAAACTTAATTGTTCATCCGAATATTAATGATTTAGGTGGACCAGTCGCAATTGCTAAAGTTACAAGTCAAGCGACTCAAGGTGGTTTTTGGTCGGTTGTTAGTTTGACAGCATTTCTTAGTATTAATATTGGAATTTTCAATTTGATTCCATTACCAGTTTTCGATGGTGGCCATATTTTGATTAATATTATTCAAGCCATTCGTCGTAAACCTTTGTCAGACAAAACCAACACTATTATTCAAGCCATTGGAGCCGGAATCGTAATCGTTCTCTTGGTTGCAGTCACAATAAACGATGTCATGAGGAAATAATGAAACAATCAAAATTATTCGCACCTACTTTAAAAGAAATTCCTTCAGATGCTGAAGCAGTCAGCCACCAATACTTGCTAAAGGGTGGCTACATCCGTCAAGTTGCTGGTGGAGTTTATTCTTATTTGCCATTAGCAATGCGTGTTTTAAATAAAATTGAAACCATCATTCGCCAAGAAATGGATGCCATCGATTCTAATGAAATGTTAGTTAGTCATGTTATTCCAGCTGAACTTTGGCAAAAATCTGAGCGATATGACACTTATGGTCCTGAGTTGTATAAATTCAAAAATCGTGATGATCGCGACTTTATTTTAGGACCAACTCATGAAGAAACTTTTACTCAGTTAATGAGTGAAGTTAAATCCTATAAAAAGTTCCCGCTATCTGTGTATCAGATCCAAACTAAATTCCGTGACGAAAAACGCCCTCGTTTTGGTTTGCTAAGAGGTAGAGAGTTCATTATGAAGGATGCTTACTCTTTTAGTGTCGATCAGAAAGGATTAGACGATGCTTATGACTCTATGAGTCAAGCCTACAGGAAAGTATTCGACCGCATCGGCTTGAATTATTTAGTGATTAAAGCGGATGCTGGAGCCATGGGTGGAAATGTTTCTCAAGAATTTAACGCTATTGCTGAAATCGGTGAAGATGTCGTTGCA
>JAISIV010000068.1 GCA_031261865.1 Lactobacillaceae bacterium
ATATTCTTTTTCAGTGAAAGTAAACCCGCCTCTTCTTGCTCTAATGACAGCTCTTAGACTCGGATGGGGATTAAAAATAAAAGAAGCATTTTGGTTGTCAGTAGCCATCTTAAGCATTAAATCTTTTACTTCTAAAAACGCGCCAAATTTAAACCAATCATCACCAACAGAATGATGAGCCATCCAAATAATTTTTTTAAGAAAGGTATTTTTTGGCCATTTTGGTTTAGTGTGCCAAATTTCAATAGCCTTGATCGAACCGACTGGCTGATAGGTTTCTTGAGAAATGAAAGTTTTTTGGAGTTCCTGCTTTTCCTCATTTGAAAGCGGAAATGCCACAAAATATTTCCAAACATCTTCATAAACCGGATCAATTTCTAAGAAATTATCGTGAATTCCTTTGATGAAATTTTCAGTAATAACATACGGAATAATCGCTACTCGAGTCCACGAAAGATTTTTTAAGGCAAATAACGGGTTAAAGTCCCCGTCCCACTCGGATTGTCTAAAAACAACATCTGGTTGCCATTCTCTTAAATGGTTATAAATGTATTCAGGCGTATAATCCAAATTTAAATGCGGAATTTCTAGCCGATTGAGGAAATCGGCCACCTTTTTATTAGTTCCCGGCTGTCTGACAGTTGAAAACCAACGGTCAACAGCAATCACTCTCATTTCAAAACGATCGTCATCTCCCATCCTTTGAATCAGAGATAAGGTAGAAGCTACAGTTTCTACAGCATTCAAAATAAAGGCGACACGGATTTTGCGGTGTTTTTTTAAGAGGTAACTTTCGTCTAATTTGTTGGCCTCATATTTATTCGAAAAGTCAGTCAGAACATTTTGGAAATCACTAGCAGTAAAAGGCTTTTCTTGCGTAACTAAAAACTCAGAATTCGAACGTTGTCTTAAAAGGTGTTCAACTTTTTCATCGGGTAAAAAACGCCCCCTTATATTTAAAAGCGGACCCTCGAATTCGGCATCTGCGACATTAAAAACAGTTTTAATTTCTTTATCTTTTCCCAGAATATTTAATACGGTGTTGTCAATTTCCCAGAAGTTTTCATTCGATGTTGTTTTCCCAAAATCAATGGTGCCATCGGCTTTAAAAATCATTTTCGAAGTAATTGGCTTTGGGTCTAAATTGTTTATGAATTCGAACACGCCATCAACTAGGGCGGTCTTAATTTTCTCTAGTGAAGGTCTAATATTTGCGAGACGATTTTTTATTTCCGTGGTTGATATTTCTGGCGTTCTGGGCAAATAAGTGACAGCCGTGATATCTTTTAAATCATCGAACTTACCTTCCCAATCATTCCCCATCACTAATTCATCGATTTGATATTCTGAAATATCTGAACGTTTTTGTTCCCAGTTGTTTTCTGGAATTACTAGATCAACAAAACTAAGAGCTTCTAACATCTCTTTTCTATCTTGGTATGAGTAATAAGCATTCTTACCTTTTTGAGCATTGAACTCATCGGTCGATAATCCAACAACTAAATAATCGCCATGTTCTTTAGCTCGCTTAAGTAATTTAATGTGTCCGGGATGGAGTAAATCGAATGTGCCATAGGTGATTACTTTTGTCATTTAGTTAAAAACCTCTAATTCTATATAAACAAAAATCAAGCACCATGAAAAGGTGCTTGATGAATTGATTATAATTTTTAGTTTTGCTTTAGATTTTTGTTGGGTAAATTATTAATGATGATAGCCACTAAAACTAATATAGCAGCGACCCAAAAAATATTGTGCAATCCAAAGGCCATGATATCTCTTAAGGGCTGGATGTGAGACATTGGCAATGATTTAGCAGTTTTAGGATCAACAAGCTTGTTTAACTCGTTGAATTTTAATCCTTTGTTTTTGGCAATTTGACCCATCATCGAGATATTTAGTAAAACTCCATAAACGCTAGTCATAATCGTTTGAGCTAAGGCTCGCACTAGATTATTAAAAGAAGTAGCCATCCCAACTTGATTCTTTGGAACAGCTTGTTGGACAACAACAGTTGTAGTCGTAACAACGGCTCCCATTGAAAGACCGAAAATCAAACCAGAAATTAAGAATAACGGAAATGGTGATTGTCCAGGCACAACGGCTAAGAATATTGCATAGCCTAAGCCGACAATAAGACCGCCGTTGAAAAGAATTTTGAAATTGTATTTAGCGATAATTTTTCCGGAGTAATACGCACCAAGCATCCAAACAACAGAACTAGGTGTAACGACGAAACCGGCTAATGCAGGCTCAACTCCATTCAAAGCTTGCATCCAAGTAGGCATATAAACGTTGTAAGCAATGATATATCCTGCCACTAAACCAGCGATTAAATTAGCTCTGGTGAAATCCGACGAATTAAACATTTTTAAATCAATCAATGGATCGACGGATTTGTTTTCCTGGTGGATGAAAAGAATCAACCCGATAATGGCTATAACTAATGAAATACCTGAGAAAATCAATTCAGATTGTCCTAAAAATTCAAATGTCATTAAGATAGCCACAATCAACAACGACATCCAAATAATTCCAAGCACATCTAGTTTGAAATCTTGATTTTCGATTGAATCCTTAAAGAAGAATAAGAGGATGAAAATAACGGCGATTCCAAAAGGAATATTGATGAAAAAGACCCAGTGCCACGATAGAACTTGAACTAAATAGCCACCAATCATTGGACCTACTAATGATGCAAAACCCCAAGCAGTAGAATTAAGTCCAAGAACGGCAGCTCTTCTTTCAGGCGGATAAATATCTGCAATAATCGTAAAAGCGACTGGCATTATTCCGCCCGCACCGATTCCTTGAATACCACGCCAGAAAATTAATAATTCCATAGATGACGATAATCCACTCATCGTAGATCCTACTAAGAAAATTAAAAGGCCAGCAATCATTGTTGGTTTTCGTCCAATCACGTCGGAAAGCTTTCCGAAAATTGGGGTAGCAATAGTTTGAGTGAGCATGTAAATCGTGAAAACCCAGCTCATTAGTTTGATACCTTGTAAATCTCCCACAATCGTAGGCATCGCTGTCGAAACAACTGTACTTTCAACAGCAGACATAAAAGTTGCGATTAAAATAGCCGTTGTGATTAAACCTAAATGTTTAGGTTTTTTAAACTCTTCCATAATTTTCTCCTTAATCTTGTGCAAAATAAAAACCGCTTGACATCTGCGGTTCCTTATCCTTGAATTAATATTTCAGCGTTTGCATTGATTGTTTTACACAACCATTCAGGCGTGTCGCCGACGATTTGATCAACCGGAACCAAACGCATAGCAATTTGATCACCCACTGGTAACTTGCCTTCAGGAAGTGAGGCAACATAATCGTCTGCCACTTTTTGGGGGTCCATTTGTGTGTTTTCACTCCTGCGAGTGGCGATTACTTGAGTATTGCCATCAGAGTAGATATGCACAATAATATTCAAAAATTCTTTATCCATACTTGTTATTCTCTCTCAAAATTATTTTAAAAACAACTTTTCAATAGCTTTTTCAATAATACGGCGAGTAAAGAAACCAGTAGTTAAGAGCTTTGAGATTTTTTCGACACTAGAAGCCATAGCGTCATACTGTGCTTGATCGACGTCATTGATGGCTTGATCGATTTGGTCAAGATCATCAACAACCAACCCCCAGTTATTCCTTTTGATTAACTCGGCCTGGGCTATATTACTTTTAACAACTACTGGAATTCCGGAAGCTAAATACGTCGACAACTTATAAGTAGCATTAATAGTTGAATAATACTCAGCTTGGATACCCGTAACGGAGCTTTCTTGAACAACTAACTCTTGGTTCGACATCCAAACTAAACCGAAACCAGAATTTAAACGATAAGGAATTTCATCCGCTTCCAAGGAACCTTTGTAGGCAATAATCGGATTATTCTTTGATAAATCTTCAGCTTGAGATTTAAAAGTGTCCAATATAAATAAATCTAAAGGTGTTGAATTTTGCCACTGATACAAAAATGGACTCTTCTCTAAAGTACCGGAGGTTAAAGTTAATTTACGCTCGAAGATTGGTTTTTGGTAAGGTGCCTTACTTAGATAATCAAACAACTCTAAAACAATAATTTCAGAAGTAATACCTTCTCTTATCATTCTGGCTTTCATAGCTTCGGTGTGGGCAATGATTACATCGAACTCATTAAAGAAGTTTACGGTCGCAATATACAAAGGGACTAAATCTGGGCCGAACAAATACTCTTGAATATCATGCAAAAATAAAACCGTATGCGCTCCATACGCTTTAACTTTTTGCACTAAGGCCAAATTGAACAACGGTTGATTAAGCCATTGCATATATTGAAAAACGAAAGTGTCGCCTTGTTTTATAGAAGCGACAATCCCGTCCATACGCGGATTTAATTGAGCGGCCGTTTCTGGAGTATTGTAATGATAAAGACCAACTTGGTTACCATGAAAATCTTGAGTGATGACTTTAGTGATGTCATCCATAGCTTTCCAGCTAAATTTTCCGGTCGGTTGAGTAATGTGAATTGTCATTAAAATTCACCTCCTTCTACCATTAACGCTTGCAAAGCTCTATCTACGGCTCGGATTGTAAAGAATCCATTGGTTACTAAGTCGTGGATGCTGTGAACGCTAGATGTCATTCTGGAATAATCTTCAGCAGTGACTTTTGATAGAACGTCGTCGATGTCTTCAATAGAATCAACTATTAATCCAAGGTCGTTTTTCTTAATCATTTCGGCTTGAGCTAAATTACTCTTAACTATCAGCGGAATTCCAGCTGCGAAATAAGAAGAAATTTTATGGGCGGCATTTATTTTTGAATAGTCCTCGCCTAAATCGCCAAGGATAACTGCTGGTTTCCCATTCGGCAACCAAGCTTTAATTGTTTGTTCCTCATTTTCGAACCAAACAATTCCGAAACCTGAATGAATTTCAAATGGAATTAAATTGGAAGCTACTTGCCCTTTGTAAACGACATTTTTCCTATTTTCAAATTCGTACGGCACGGCTCTATTAGGAGCGTAAACATTTAATTGGTATTTCGAATTCCATTTATTAACAAATCCAGATTTATTTGGAGAACCGGTGACTAAAGTAATTTCCTTAGAGAATGTAGGTTCAACGTATTTAGCTTCTGTTAAATAGTCAAAGATACCTAGAGTGACAATTTTGGTTGTAACGCCGTCTCTAATCAACATTTTTTTCATCGGTTCTGTGTGAGCAACAATAGCATCAAAACGATTGAAATAATCAACACGCGTGGTGGCTAATTCTTGACCAGTTAAATAGCAGTCAACGTCGTGAATCCACATGATAACTGTCGCTCCATAAGCTTTGGCTTTAGTCAATAACGCTTCGTGAAAAGTTCTAGAATTAAGCCATTCAGCATATTGAATAATTAAAACGTCGCCACGTTCGATGCCGGCAATAATACCATCCATACGTGGTTGTAATTGCTCGAAAGTTTCATCTGATTGATACTGATAAAGACCGATTTCATGACCACCGATTTGCGTAATGGCTTCAGAAATGTCTTGCGTTGCCTTCCATAGACCACCTAAATTATTGTTGTTGTTTTTATATGGGCGAGTGATATGAATTTTCAAGATTGTTTTCCTCTAATTTTTGAACTAATCAAACCAATTGCAGCTGGCAATAATGAGACGAGGACAACTCCAATAATAATGGCCGAGAAATGTTCTTTGATTACCGGAATGTTACCGAATAAATATCCAGCGCCAACTCCTATTAATGACCAAGAAGTAGTAGCAATTAAAGACAAACTAAAAAACTTGCGCCACTCATACCCTGAAACGGCAGAAACGAATGGGGCGAAAGTTCTAATAATAGGGATGTAGCGAGAAAAAATAATAGCCGGCGTGCCGTGTTTTTCAAAGAAAGCTTCAGTGTCTTTGAGATATTCGGGTTTTATAAATTTGGTCAATTTTTTATGTTTGAAAATTTCTTCGCCAACAAAATGGCCTATC
The DNA here is from genome assembly GCA_031261865.1 of Lactobacillaceae bacterium. Taxonomy (GTDB): domain Bacteria; phylum Bacillota; class Bacilli; order Lactobacillales; family Lactobacillaceae; genus Oenococcus. Next base: position 5,980 of record JAISIV010000068.1, read on the forward strand.
GCGAAATTCAAGTTATCGCCAAAAAGAGAAGCAAGAAAGAATCCGAAAAATAAAATCCAGACATTTAAATCATTTGAGGCAGCAGCAATTGCCCCAGAAGCGAAAAGTAAAGAATCTCCCGGCAAAAACGGAAGTACGACAGCGCCAGTCTCTATAAAAATAATCCCAAACATCAATAGATAACTAGTCGAACCTAAGTCGTGGACAATCTGTAGTAAATGAGAATCGATATGCAAAATAAAATCGATTAGAAAATTAATAACTGACATTACTTCTTTTCGAGAACTTTCTGCACTTGATTTTGAATAAGTTGGGACAATTGATTAACTAATGTAGGATTTTCACTACCTACTAATTCGATTAAACGTTGGTTTAAAGTTTTACCACTGTTAACTTTTCCAGGTTTCAAATTGTCACCATTTTGCCCGAAGCACTCCTCATCCAAAAGTAGGTTTTTTAATTGACGAATAAGTTGTGGATTGTCACCAACTAGATTTTGAAATTGTTGTTGCATTGAAACTGTGGCCATTTTTTCCTCCATGGTTGAAATTAGATACATTCCATTTTACCTTTTATAGATTCAGGGACTTTTTAAGCCTCCGTTTAAAACAAAAAAACACTTCTCGAATTGGAGAAGTGTCTATCGATATTGATTATTGAACTGTGACTGACTTAGCCAAATTACGTGGGTGATCCACATCAAAGCCTTTGCCAAGACTTGTATAGTAAGCCAACAATTGAGTTGGGATTACAGCAAGTAAAGGTGACAACAATGGATTTTCAACGGCTGGAATCACAATATCATCCCCACTTTTAGCAAGATCAGAAGTGACAATCGTAAATGCTTTAGCGCCACGAGCTTCAGTTTCCATTAAGTTAGAACGAGTTAATCCTGCAGTCGATTTATTTGTAATGATTGCAAAGACTGGAGTTCCATCTTCAATCAGTGAAATAGTACCGTGCTTTAATTCTCCGGCGGCAAAGCCTTCGGCTTGAACATAGGAAATTTCTTTCAACTTAAGAGCGGCTTCTACCGTTAAATCTGCATCAGCACCGCGACCGATATAAAAAGCATTCTTGGCATTCAAAAGATATTTATCAGCAATTTCTTTTAATTTATCTTTAGCATCGATAACGACTTGCATATCAACGGCTAACTTAGAAAGCTGATCTTGTAATTCAGTTTGTCCACCAGCGATAGCACTAGCTAAAATCATTTCGACAACGATTTGAGAAGTAAAAGCTTTAGTAGATGCCACTGAAACTTCCGGACCAGCTAATAAAGGTAGAGAAAAAGTTGCTTCACGAGTTAGAGTGGAATTCATGACATTAGCAATAGTCAAACTCTTATAACCTAACTTATTGACGCGTTCTAGGACTTCACGAGAGTCGGCCGTTTCGCCAGACTGACTAAGAAAGATAAAGAAAGGCTTTTTAGAAAGCAAAGGCATATCGTAAGCAAATTCTGACGAAATGTGAACTTCGGTTGGGATTCCAACTAATTCCTCAAACATTCGACGTCCTTGCAAACCAGCGTGATATGAAGTTCCAGCTGCCACAATATACAAACGATCAGCATACTTAATTGCATCGACAATTGGTTGGTCAATTTGAGGCATTCCGTCAATAAAGTAATGCTCAATTAAGTTACGAGTCACGATTGCTTGTTCATCAATTTCTTTAAGCATATAGAAAGGATAGGTTCCCTTTTCGGCTTGAGATGGATCGATATCTAAAATGAATGGTTCACGTTCAAACTGTTTTCCATCTTTATCAAACAAAGTAACTTTGTCTTTTTCAACCACTGCGATATCGCCATCGTGTAATTCAAGAAAAGTATTTGTGACGTTAAGAACGGCAGTCGCATCACTTGCGACAACATTTCCATCTTCAGATAATCCAATCAACAATGGGCTTTTGGATTTAGCAACATACATCATATCCGGTTCTTTAGAGTCAACTAGAAGAAAACCATATGCTGAATTTTCATCTAATTTAGAAAGCATCAAACGAAGAGCGTCGAAAGTTGAAAAACCTTCTTGTGCAAACTTACCAATTAGTTGCACAGCAACTTCTGTATCAGTATCAGAGTGCATTTCAATATCTGAAAGATATTCTTCTCGAAGCTCTTTGAAGTTTTCAATAACACCGTTATGAACTAAGTAATAACGACCATCATTACTTTTGTGTGGGTGAGCGTTATTAACAGTTGGCTTACCATGAGTAGCCCAACGAGTATGAGCAATTCCAGCAGTTCCTTTGATTTCCATCTTGTCAACAACAGCTTCAAGATCCTTAACGCGTCCGACTTCGCGAACTAAATCTTCTTCAACACCATCGTTCATATAAACACCAGCTGAATCATAGCCGCGGTATTCTAGTTTTTCTAACCCATCCATAAGGATAGGTAGTGCTTGATTAATTCCTGTATATCCAACGATTCCGCACATTTTTATTTCCTCTTACTTTCGTACGAGAAATAATTTAACAGGGTTTTATGGAGTTTTGTGCGAATTGGTATAGTATTTTGAAAATTGGTCTAGTCCAATGTAATTTGTCCGAACTCACTTTCAATAAAAACAGTACCCTGCGGATCGGTACCAATCGTTCCATTCTTTCTGGTACTGCTGTTGGTTGAACTTTTTGCATCTGTGGGCAAAGTAACGGTCCCGTTTTCAGATTCGATTTGATATTGATAGCCAGTTTTTACATTCAACTCAACTTTAGCTCGTTCGTTTTCTATAGAAAGAAAATCCTTAACTGAATTCAAACTCAAATTGATATTTCCGTTTTCGTTATTAATTTCTCCTCCGAGAGAAGAATTAGTCGCCGTAATTTTTCCAGTTTCGTTCTCGATATCGACAAGCTTCGAATTGATGTTGACGATTTTGATGTCACCTTTTTCACTACTAACGGACAAACGACCTTTATATTTTTTTGGAATCAAAATTTCAATTTTTTTGGATTTTGTTTTTTGGTCAATTTCTATTTGATTGCCTACTTTTTTTAACCATACATTGCCACTTTTAATTTTGAGGTTTTTGGATGATGTTTGTTTGACAGTTATATTGGCGTGATTGGAATCAATTTCGATTTCCCTGATATTTTTGACAGACATCGCACTGGCCGCATTTACTGGCAGTGGTGCAAAAATAAAATGGTTTAATAGACCTACTACAGTAGCTGATAAAATTACTTGTTTTTTCATACTTAATATTGAAAACTGGGTGTTTGAATTCTAAATGAAGTAAATGTTAATCTTTATTTATGTCAGAATTTGCCACACTTGCCATCATGTTAATTGCTTCAATTGTGAGCAGTGAAATCGCTACCCGACTTAAAGTTCCAGCAGTTATTGGGCCTTTAGTCGTCGGTGTCATCATTGGTCCACATTTGTTGAATTTAGTTCATATGGACCATTCAATCGAATTCATTACTGAAATGGGCGTCATGGGATTGATGTTTATTGCAGGGCTTGAAACCGATTTGAAGTTACTAAAAAAATATCTGCGACCTAGTTTACTTGTTGCTCTATTTGGCGCCATTGTTCCGTTACTAGTTTTTTGGATTGCATGCAATTTTGGCGGAGCTGGAAATAAAATGGGTCTCTTCTATGGAATTACTTTTGCTGCCATGAGTACTTCTATTACCGTAAACGTATTAAAAGAACAAAACGCCATGCAAACAAAAAGTGGAGTTACGATTCTGGGTGCCGCTATAGTCGATGATGTTATTGCCATGCTTTCATTAGCGCTTTATATTGCTATTTTTGCACCATCCGCCTCTGAAACGTCATTACCACTTTGGTTAACCATTCTTTTAGAAATCTTATTCTTCGTCATCGTGATTGTTGCAATCCGTTTCATGGTTCCTTGGGTGATGCACAATATAGTGCCCCATTTGAGATATAACATTCAAATCAATGTCATCTCCGGCTGGGTCATTATGCTTGTATTAGCTGCTGTAGCTGTCCAATTTGGATTGTCCGCTATCATTGGTGCTTTCTTTGCTGGTGTCGCCATTTCTCAAACAGACGTTAAAGATGAAATTGAAGTCGCTACAGACTCAGCTCAATATGGTTTGTTTATTCCAGTCTTCTTAACTAGTGTCGGTTTGAATGTCGATATCTCAGTGCTTCCAAAAGTTTGGCCGGTCGTTCTTGGATTGACTTTCCTAGCAGTGGTTACTAAACTTATTGGTTCTGGATTCGGAGCTAAAATTTCTGGATATTCTTGGATGGATTCGACCGTCGTTGGTTCAGGGACAATTCCAAGAGGAGAATTTTCAATCGTAATTGCTCAAATTGGTCTTACCAACAAAATTATCACCGGAGAAGTTTATTCTGAAATCCTAGTCGTTATTATTTTGGCGACAATCATTGGACCTTTACTTTTAAGCTACTTCATTGATAGATCAAGAGCACTTAATTAAATAAGGGACCTGGTCATTCTTAAATGAATGGTCAGGTTTTTTGTTACAACGATTAATAAATGACAATCAAATGAAATATAAAGTCTAAAAAACCGTAATGTTTGCAGGTCATACTGAAGTGAGTAAAGAGAGGTTAACCATGAAAAAAGGAATCAAATCATTGTCAAAAAACCTAATCGCCCTATCCGCTGCAGCTGTTGGATTAGGTGCTGATGCTATTGCTAATTTATCTAACAATAATAATCATTCATTACTACCTAATACTGGTATTACTGCTCATGCTGATGAAGTAGCTAGTGTAGTAGTTCCTAACTATGCTGGATCTACTCTATATACCTTTCAAAACTGGGCTACTGTAAATAAAGTAAATCTAGTAGTTACTTATGTATCTTCTAATACGGTAGCTAAAAACACTATTTTAGAAAATGAAACTAATAATGTAGCTACTAATGGAACTATTAATGTAGTAGTTTCTGCAGGACCTGAAGCTTCTGATACTAGTACTACTTATACTGTCCAACAAGGTGAAACAGTATGGCGTATTAGTAAGAATACTGGTGTAGATATTCAAACTATTGAAAAGGCTAATAACATTGATTCAAGTACTCATTTAGTTTATGCCGGTTCTACTCTAGTTATTCCTAGAAATACTGATACTGCAGCCACAGTTACAACTGAAGACAGTACTGCTTCAGTAGTTCAAGCTGAAACTTCTGCTACAGACACTAATGTCACAAACACTGCTACACCAGTTCAAGATACTAATACTGAAGTAGTTACTACAAACGACAATACACAAGTAGTTGAAGATAACACAGCCTCTTCTACTCCTGTTGTAAGTGATAGTAATACTAATTCAGCACAAGATACTGCAAGTAGTGTTGTTGATAATAGTTCTGCTAC
>JAISIV010000093.1 GCA_031261865.1 Lactobacillaceae bacterium
CGACAAACACAATTCCATTTGCATTATTTGATTGCAACTTTAAGGAAGTCACAATATTGCCGGTTTCATCCAGTAAACGTAAATGTTGGTCTTTAATTTCCCACTTAGCTAATGAAATATCGGGTCTGGATTTCAAAATACTGCCGCCGTCTAGAAACCTAACTTCTCTATCTATGTAGATACTTTTATCAACACCAAAAACCCAGTTATATCTCGTTAGTTGTTCTACGCTTATTTCGTTTCCGAATCGAAAATCAGGTTCACGCAGATAATCACTTGTGGAGCTTAGTAAAACGGGCTCATTATTTTTAACATCTTCCCCTTTAAAAACTGTTCGCTCTTCATCATTTATAGCGAGTTCTAAAGCGAGCGTTAAATGATGCTGATCGTCATAAATTAAAAGGTTATCTTCAGTCAACCTATAACTGCTAGTAATTTTTTGATCACCAGAAATTATCCGATTATTGTCCGAAAAATATAGACCACGTTTTTCGACGACACCATTTATTTCAAGTGTCCAGTCGCGCTCTTTAAGAATTGAAAGTAAATCTGCCATATAAAAAATATTAACAGTCAATATTTGACAAGCCGAAAATAAGAGGTCATGGCTCAAAATTAAGACAAATTTCAGCTTTTGAGGTAGAAACTATCGAAAAAATTGACACCCTACTTTCCCTGATAGACAATAAAAAAATGATAAAAGATCGTCTCCAAGAATTGAATGAAATCCGCACCAAAGAAAAATGCACGGTTGAAGATTTAAAGAGAATTGAAATTTCGCGTAATGAATATTACGGCATGGTTCAAGGTCGGGATGGTATGTCTTTTTATCAAACAAGACAGTTGTTGGAGACGCTCGGTTTGTCTCTACATTTTTTTGCCTACGAATCAGTATTAGATCGTTTTGAACATCTTTTTTGGGAAAGGGGATTCAGTTTTGACAATTTCAGCATTATTTTAAACGAAGACTTTGACCCTGAGATTAAAAAAATCATGTCGGCGGCCGTGAACATTTATTTGCACAAAGAATCTGCTGACGACATTAACTTAGTTACCGATTACCTGTTGGGTGTGAAAATCGCAACTACTTTCACTCTTCGCATCTTAGAAATGACTGTCCCAAAAATTACCGATGAGCATCTCTTCAGAATTTTTGATGATTTTTCAAAAACGAATCGTAACGTTTTTTTTGATATTCGTGCTTTTAGGCCAACTGCATCAACTGTTATTTTACTAACGGGAATTCGTGCACTAAAAAACGGTGATCATAATGTAGTTCAAAATTTTTTGGAGAACGCTTATCAATTTACCTTCACCTTAGTTACGGACAGTTCTGTCATCTTGAATTTACTCAAAACGCTAGCAGAATATTTATCAAGCGATTTGAAGAATCGAAACGTTAATAACGCTATTCAAATTAAAAATGCCTTATCTTTTTTTGAAAAAAATGACGTAGTCAGTGGTGTATCAATTGGTATTTTAAATTCTTTTATCGATGAACTTATCCTTTCTCAAACTCAAATTCAACAGGTCGTTTTTCAAAGTTTTGCAGTCGACAATCACATCATTCACTTCAAAGAATACTTGAGCGCACTAACCTACTTAGGCGGTGTTGAAAACAAAACTAAACAAGATTATGTTGTTCCAAACAGACTTTCTTATTCTACGGTAAAACGAATTTTCAAATCCGGAGATTTCAGTTTGGGACAATTAGAATCTATCTCTATTTCGTTATCAATCAGTCTGGCTGAAATTCAGATGATGATGGAACCTCATACAATGACTGCTTTGGGATCAAAAACCAAATTTGAGGATGGACTCGCATCTCTGAAAGAAGCATTTTATAACGAAGAGTTCAAGGATAACTTGATTATTCAGAAATACTTTTTAACTGAATACTATTCTTTTTCAATGCTTTATAAAACCAACCCGGATTTCCAAAATTCTCAATTCCGTAAAGACGTGGAACTTTGGATTACTGTAAAACAAGCTGCCCTCTTAAGAAAGGCAACATTAGACAACATTTTCGACACTTTTTTGAGTGCCTTCATGCTCACTTTCAGAACCTTATCAAAAGACGACAGAAAAAAGTTAGTTTCATTGCTGTTTCCAGATCCAATTGACCTTAATCGTAAGTTCGAATTTTACGGTCGTCCTTACGAATACGTTTCAATGCTTTTGCCTGCAGATAAATTAACCAATGGCACTGGTCAATCATTTGAAAATCGATACTATAAAAATTCGTTAGAAAAACAATTGGTGGATTATGTTCTAATTAATAGAGAAAAATTCAATGACGACACCTTTTATAAGACATTTGCTAACAACTTGCTGATACTTCTTTTTCCTTTTCAAAGAGATTCAAATGAAATTTTGAATCTAATTAAAACTGTTCGCGCTCAGAATGATGCTTCTTAATTTCCAAGCAAAATTCATACCCGTAATGAGATACCGTCGGCAAAAAGATAACAATTAAAATCATTATCGAAAAGTGTTTAGCAATAAATGTCACACCACCTAAAAAGTAACCTGATAGTGAATAAGCCAGAAGCCAAATCAAGGTTCCGCTTAAATTCAAAAGACAAAAAGTTTTGAACTTCATCCTAGCTTGACCAGCAAGAATTGGCACAAATAAATCAACCACCGGAATGAAACGACCCAGCAAGAGGGCCGTTTTTTCATTATCCCTAAAGTATTTTTCGACAACCGTTAAATCCTTTTTGATCTTGCCGTGAAAATTCATGCGATCATTTAACCCTTGAATGTATTTTTTTATCCACGCCAAAGTTGCAGCTATAAAGAACAAAATAAACAGCACCCCAATATTGATTTGGCTACTTGGACTAGCAGCCATACTCGATGCCAAAAAAATAGTTGTTGGTCCTGGTAACCAACCCATCCAGATTGATCCGGCCTCTAAAAAAATAAGAATTGTTAACCCGATATATATGTAAATAGTATTCCCATTACTGATCTGAATTAAGGGAGTTAGTGGGTCATTTAAAAAATTTGTGAGCCAAGTGTAGATAGTTTGGACATTCATAAGGCAATTATCGCCAAAAGTTATCCACAACCTAAGAAGAAAATGTTTCTTCACAAGTGAGATATTTGTGAAAAAACTATGAAAACGACTCATTTCACGCAGAAAAGGCCGGTTTGAAGGCATCTATACCAAATATTAAATTTATGAAATTTCACATGCAAAAATGCTTGTGAAGTTCTATACTTATTTATGTGATAAACAATCACCTAAAGGAGATTTAAATAATATGGCAGACGTAAAACCTGCAAAAAAGCCTTTAACCGCT
>JAISIV010000073.1 GCA_031261865.1 Lactobacillaceae bacterium
CAGTTGTCAAGTTAACCGACGCCATAATCGGGTCAACGATATACCGGAACTGTGATGTCAGACCTTGTTGGTCGATGGCCCTGAGGGCTGCTTGGTAAGTATCTGTTGATTTGGTTGCGATGATCAAGTCACCGTAAGCTGACAAGTAGCCGGTTGAGTCATCAGGCAAAATCAATTTAGAGAGGGCGGCGGTTGCTGAGCGAACTTGGCTTGGATCAACGCCGTCTTTATCCTTTTGAAGCATTTTTTCAGCGATATCGACTTCGGATTTCATCATTGACAAAACTGATTCGAGTTTCGCTGTCTTTTCGTTCAATTTATTTAATGAAGAAATTGGTTTGTCGGTAGTGCCGAAATTATTGATGAAGTCACGTTCATCCTTAATATGATCGTTCAATGCAACAATCGCAAGATTACGTTGGATGGCATCTGTTGAGGATACATCGGCTTGGGCATTGGCGGCGTCCAAGATTTCATCGATTTCATCGACATAGATACTAGCTTGTTTTTGAGAGGCAATCAAAAAGATATTCGCTTTATCGGCGTAAAATGGTTCTACAAGGCTAGACACATTAAAAAGTGCAGGACCCTGATTTAACTGATCCTGGATATCTTGTTGTTTTTGGTCGTCAGAATTTTGAGTAGCACTATCTGACTGAACTCCTATTGTTTCAGCAAAAGCTTGATTGGTATCGATGAGAGTTTGTAGTTCCATCCCGCCACCGATGACAACCGAAAGAGCAGTTGCCGCGTACAACCATTTTTTTCCAGACTTCCAAGTCCGGAAATTGTTGTGATTTTTAATTTTTTCATGTGTCCCCATACACACTTCGCCTCCATCGCACATTCTATATGTTAATTTTAGCAAAACTTTAATTTGATGTGTGAAAAAATAACTATAAAAACGAATAAAACCAGACATGGTTTTATCCGTTTATGTTACTATTCAAGATTAACGATTTGCTAGGTAGTCACTTTCACGTCCGTATAACGTTTTTACCTCTGTTGTGTCCTGTAAACTAGGATTACCTGACTTCAAACCCTCGATTACTTCATCGAGGCTTTGTGCATTTCCAGTTTCAATTTGATTAATTGAGTAACTAATAAAAGCTGAACTTAGAAATTCATCTGGCAACACATGCTTTTCAAAAGCTGGATTCTTAACGATCGATTCAGATTTGTTATCGATTTCATTCAACTCGTCTTCGTATTTTTGGGTGATTGATTTGACAAGTGCTTTTTTTACTTTTGTCACAAATTTTGCTCGACTCAGTTCGTAGAGCAACACAAAAGATACGACGATAATTGGAATGCTTACTAAAGTATAGTTGGTTAAGAATTTGACATCTACTTCGTGTTTTTTATCCAGTGCAAAGTAGATTAATGCTGCAACCAGAATCACCACTGGAACAGACAAGGAAAATATAGCGATTGCTGAGTTCAATCTTTTCTCGACTTTTGAACTAAATTTTCTTGTTAACTCGTTTCTGTCGAATTGCACCTGCTCTAAATTTTCCAACAGCCCGAAAATACTCTTGCAATAATTCAAGTCATCTTCAGTTGTCCGCTTTTCCATGTTCCTAATTCACCTACTCGTTCTATTTTAGTCAAAACCTATCAAATATAGTATATCACACGAGTATTATATTTACTGAAAATATAATTAGAGGAATAAGCCATCTCCTTTGTGTTCCGACTTTGGTACACGTTGCCATGTCGATTCAGTAAATGAAAGATCGCCAAACGTATCTTTCCCCTCATAAAAGTCTAAAACGATTTGAAAGTAGTCATTTTCATTTTTTTATTTTCTTCATCGACATCCTCACCATTGTAAAACGCAATTCCGATTTCGTGGTATTCTATGTTTCCTCCAAAGAAACGGCGTTTTATTTTGGTGTTAGCGAATCGTTCTTCAGCAACTTCGACAAATACATCTGGTTGCCCATCATCATACCTGCCATCATTCTCATAGACTAGTGCCCGATTTCGTTTTGTATCCAAAACGGCTAGTGATGTGTCCGCGTCGCTCGTATAGACAGCTGTTACTGCTAGTCTAAGGTCGTCCACACTTGTGATATTACCCGGTAGAGGTTTTTTCCAGATTTTATCAGCGTAATAGTCCGAATCGTAAGTGAAATTTTCCCAATCAATTGTCATACCGTTACTCTTCTTTGCTTCTTCTTCGTATTTAATTTGAAACCGAGATAGAACACATAGCCAACTAGAAGGTTGAAGACACCGAGGCCAAACCAAAATAAGAGGCTAAGTGTTGGATTATATCTTGCTAGTACGATCCAAATCAAATTAATCACCATGTAAACTTCAATGACGATGAATCGTTGTAAGCTGCTCATATTCAAACCTTTCTTATACTGCCATATCTTCTATATTGTAGCCTTTGATTTCGGCTTTTCGATAATTTTTCGGAAGAAACTTGCGAATTTCTTCTTGGTGGAAACCAACTTGAATCTTGTCCCAATCGGTGATGAGTGGTCGTCTCAAAACCTGAGGATGCCCAATGACGAATTGAATAGCTTCATTAAGCGACATATCATCGAATGTATCTTCAACAGTTTTGAATGCAACGGAACGACGTGAGATGATGCT
>JAISIV010000007.1 GCA_031261865.1 Lactobacillaceae bacterium
ATGAATCAAACAATCGCAGACGAATGGCAAGGACAAGCCTTTCAAGCTTATTTAGAGCAATACAGACAACTAGAAGGTCAAGTACGTCAGTTTACTGAATTGCTTACTAATATCAATAACCAATTAGATAAATATGCTCAAACAGTTCAAGAACGTGATGCACAAGATGCTAAGAGTTTTGGATTTTAATTAGTAATACACTTTTCCTCTTTTTAGAGGAGTACATAATTGGAGAAAACATGGAAGAACAATTTAAACTCGAACTAAACAATGAGCTTTTACCACTCGGCTCAATAGTGCAACTTGTTGGCAACATGAAAAAACTAGTCATAATATCTCGCGCTTCAGTAATAGAAGATGAATATTTCGAATACGGCGCAGTCATGTATCCAGAAGGCATGTTGGATGACAATATTGCTTATTTTAATTCTTCGGATATAGCTAACGTAGTATTTACCGGGTTTAGTGATGAAGATGAATCATTAATGACTAAACAAATTATTGAAGCTAAAACTATTTACTTTAATCAAGAGTTATCTGCATTAGATGAACAATCAGAAGAATCAACAACAGAAGAAGACCCTTTTTATGGTTTGAGAGATGAAGAAAGTGGTGTCTAGACATGAACTATAGAGATCACATTAGGGTTAGAAATATAGAAAGTTTAAACGCTGCTGTAAAAGAATTAGAAAATCTACAAAATGACTTATCTAATCTAGATTTCAATAGACTACAAGATTCTTCTAGTAGTCAATGGCGAGGCAATACTAGAAATAAATTCTTAGATCAGTTTGATACTTCTAGAGAGACCTTTCAAAGAATTAGTAATGATGTAGATACAGTTCTTGAACAATACTCAAACAAAAAGAGAAATCTTATCTGGAGTATTGAAGATATTCCAACGAAAATGCGTTACGAGTTTGGAGGTTACTAATGGCTAAAATTGTAGTTACAGAAGCATATTTTAATAATTTGATTCAATTAAAAAAATCAGCCACACACCTCTCATTACTTAAGGATGGTCTAGATAAAAGGTCAGAAAACAAACTAACCAATCTAGAGAATCAAAATGGTCTTTATGAAACATATAAAAGAATCACGGATTTATTTGATGGATATGGTGAGATTCTTGAAAAAGAAGTCAAAGCTTTAAAGCAAGCCGGTATCAATCAAAGAAATATTGATACTACCTACTCTAGGAGAAATCACTGATGCAGGTAGTAGGAAATAGTCTGTCGGATTTAGGCCAAGCTACTAATAAAGGTATACAAAACAGACAAGAAGCTTTAAATGAAGTTAAGAGGGCTTTTCAAAGAATAGTTAATAGCTACTCATTTACCGGTAAAACGGCTAACAGTCTTAAGAGTTATATAAAAGAAGTTCATTTAAATGGAGTTATTAAATCATTAGATACCTTGTTGGAAACATATAAAGACGCCATAGGAATGTATGTATCTAACTACCCTCAAGCAATAGACCAAAGTAATTCAATAGACTACAAAATAGTTGAAGAAGAATTAGATGAACATATTAAAGATATCAATAGATTTAAAACTGACTATTCAAATATCACTTCTAAAATCCAAAACACTATTAATCAAGTAGCAGGTATTGTATTACCCGATGGTAATTTGAATTTAGATATTGATGAATTGAATAGCAGTCTAGATGACTTATCTAAAACGATTAGTGATTTAAAAAATAGATGGGATACGTATGAACAAAATAAGTATTTTGAGAATACTAATGCTTTACTAGAAACCATCAAGTCTGCTCTTAAAACAAGTACTCACGTTAACCCGCAAGGCTATGTAAAGGGGTCATTTGGGGCAAACAACAATCAATTAGTTACTTACACTAAAGCGTTAAATAATTACCACAAGCAAAACGCTAAATACTTTAAGACGAACTGGAAGAATATCAATTCTCAAGTTAAAACTTACGATAAGCAAAAACAAGAAGAATTGAACAGTGTAGGTTGGTCAGTTTTATTTTTAGCATTAGCTATAGTAGCTACCGTGGTAACAGCTGGAACGGCTACTCCTTTAGTAGCTGTAGGATTAGCTTTAGATGTAGGTTTTTCTGCCAATCAAGTAGTAAATAGTACTTCTAAATACCTTACTGGAAAAACTATAGATCCAATATCGGATTCATTACATCAAATAGGTTTTAAGACTAATGATGCGGTATTGATTACCAATATTGCTTCCATGTCTACACTAATAGTAGGTGGTGGGATAGGTGCATATAAGATAGCTTCTAAAGCAACTAGTGCTATTAAAATAGCTAGGAGTGCTGATACTACGCTTAGTTTAACTAAAGCCAGTTATCAAGTAATACTGCAAACACCTGTTAAAAAAGCTATATCTACTGTAGGTCAAACATTCTCAAACATTAAGGTTTCATCCTCTAGTAAGGTAATCTCTCTTCTTAATAAGACTGATGAGTTGAGTAATACAATATCTACTAAGGCTTTAACCAAACTAAATAACTTAGAATTCTCTACGGTTAAATTAGCTTCTACTACAGATGGTAAAGTCGTCCCAATACTTACTAAAACTAAATTCTCTGATACTGGGTTTGGGGGTAAGGTTGTTGATAAAATAAGTGAGATTAAAAGTACAAAGGTAATTAAAGTAGATGCTGGTTCAAAAGGTAATTGGAACAAAGAATTAAATGCCAAGCTACAGCCTAATTCGACGTACGAAGTCGGCCCGGCGTTGTACAAAACGGATAGTGCCGGTAGAGTTAAAAAAATAACAACAAAGCTAGAACTAAAACCCGAAACTCCAAGAAACACGTATCAACAAGGAAAGTCTGTCGTGATTAAGGGCGGGAGTAAAGAGATTCACCAAGGAGGCCACCTTGTGGGAAGGCAATTCGGCGGGGCTGGTGAACAGATAAATTATCTGCCAATGACCAAAAAACTTAATCAAGGTGCCTGGAAGGATATGGAAATGGAATGGTCTGAGCAATTGAAACAAGGTCATTCCGTAGAAATAGAAATTACACCGATTTTCAAAGGCGACTCGAAATTACCAGAATCATTCAAAGTGAGGCAGTGGACCGATGGTCAGAAAAAAGTTTTGAAATTTAAAAATTAATCACTAAAGGAATAAAAAAACATGCATGCAATTGACGAAATATATCAAATTATTGGACAAAATATTTTCAACACATTAAGCGAAGTTAAATGGGATAAAGCCATAGCTGATATCGAGATTCAGAAAAACTATGTGAGTTTTCAAGGCGTTTATGAATACCACGGTAAACAAAAAGGATTTTTAGATTTAGATGATGATCAAGGATTCGATGTCGATTTGGTTAGCGAGGTGGTTGAGGAACTAAACCAAGCTATGTCTGAAAATCCTATAAACAAGTGGAACAAAGCTAAAGTAACGCTATCTTCGGAAGGGGATTTTGACATGGAATTCTTTTGGGACCAGGAGTACCAAGATAGAGTAGATAGTCATAGCAAATAATCATACCAAGAGAGTACTTGGCCAATACGGCGGGTACTCTTTTTCGTTGAATACCAAAGACTTGAGTCTCTGTTTAAAATCCTAATCTCGAATTTTAAAAACATATGTCCGGAAATAGGGTACTTTTTGAGGTGCAAAATACCGTCGAAAGTTTTATATTTTACATACTAAATAAAATGACGTTTGCCGGTGAACAACTAAATAAGTTAAGAAAGAGTCTCAAAATTAACGTCAGGGATTTGGAAAAAATTGGCATCAAAAGTTCTGCTTATTATGACTTTATCGCTAATGGGTCGAATTTAAAAATCCAACCAGCTTTTTTGTTATTAGGGTCTCTCGGCGTTGCTCCGACATTTTACGATATCCATACTAGAGTGACTGACTTCATCAGTATTATTTTTTTAGGTGGAGACCAAAAAGATATAAAACTTTTCTCTAAAAGTTATCTGTACGACTCGAAATTAAAAATTAATCAAGTGCTTCGCCGCGCCTTAGACATTTATTTATATGACGAATATAACAAAAGCAATAACAACATAACCGACGATGTTGATTTTATTTCAAGACACCTCAACAAAAATAATTTTTTCTCTGAACTAGATTTGGCGTTGCTCTATATATTGCGAAACCAAATTGATCGCCATCACTTCATTCACTTATTCGACAAATACGTTTCCTTTTATTCGTCTGTTGACTTCTCAAATGAGGGAATTTTTCGGGAATTTTTCGTCAAACGACTTTCTGTTTTGTATCTCAAAAAATCAACTGAAACTGGAATAGCTTCTACTATTGAGCATTCACTTTCTAATCTAAAATTGCTTTTTTCAAGAATTGAGTCAATTGATTTAAAAATAATCAAAAAACTCACTCACATCTCTGAGTTACTTTTGAAACAAAATCCTGAGCAGCGAGATTACAGTGCCTTGGATGACTTTAATAACTCTCTCAATATATTCAGTAAAGATTTATTGGTAGATTACACGGAATTAAATTCCGTCGTGCTGATGCTACAAAACACCAAAATTCAAATACGGTCGCTAGACTTCAAGAAAAGTGAAACCAAGGAAGGTTTTTTTAAAACAGATTTTCCTGAACTACTTAGTAAACTGATCAACGAAAGATCGTTTAAAACAGCCAATTTGTCGAACGAAGAAATCAGCGATAAAACTATTCGAAAAATTAAAAGTGGTTTTCACCCATCGTTCAGCCAATACTTGGAAATTATCGAAAACCTCGGCCTCACTAATAATGATTTATATCCGTTCTTTTTATACCAGGTACGCGGCTACCTTGTTGACTCATCCCCATTCGAAGACACTGGAACTGAATTAATCCTAAATGATAGATTATTTTACTATCGAAGTAGGATCAATGAACTGCCTTTCACTTCGTTTGTCGATGATTTATTTTTTAACACAATTGTGAGAATGAAAGAAAAACAATTTCGAATAAATGACTCAGATGAAAATTATTTCAGAATACTCCTAAACAACAACAACAACAACAACAACAACAACAACAACAACAACAACAACAACAACCTAAATTATGATCGAATGGAATATTCACTTTTTTCCAGGAATATCTCTTTTAACCAAAAAATTGAGATTATTGAAAACCACTATTCCTCGGAAAATAATTACCCCGACTTAATAAGAGGATACTCTCGAAATGCATCACTTCTGTATGAAGCAGTTCTATATTTGTTGTTTGATAAAAGCTTATCTACTGAACAATCCTCAAAGATTGATCAACTTTCACGCCAAATAATCGAAAGGAAGCCAAGCTTCTCGTCTGACTCTTCCGAAAATATCGCTAATTGGATTCTCTATCTTGGTACACAAATCAAAATAGGCGACATCCTAGGGCAAAATGCAGAACTTCGGGAGATCAAAAAAAGTTTAGAGATTATCGTCGACAATAAATTAACTTTAAGTAAATCTCTTTTTAGAATGATCGACTTTTTGTTTGATCAAGTCAGTCGTTCAGAAGATTGAGACTTCTAGATTAACGTGATTAGTCCATCACCACTCCACCATTAGGTGAAATATTTTGGCCTGTCATATATTCGTTGTTAATTAAAAACTCCATCGTACTGGAGATATCTTTCACGTCTCCAATATGACCCATTGGAATTGTTTGTGCCAATGCTTTTAGCTCATCTTGATTTACGCCCGCAAGCATGTCAGACATAATCATCCCCGGAGAAATCGTATTAACTTTCACATTTCTTGGCGCCAACTCTAGAGCTAAAGATCGATCGAATCCTATTACACTGGCTTTCGAGGCTGAATAGTCAGATTGGTTGACAACTGGCATCATGCCACCAATTGAAGCGACCGAAATAATGTTGGCCGCTTCTTTATGATCAACCATATATGGTAAAGCCAGATGAGTAGCGTGAAGCACTGAAAGTAGATTAACGTTAATTAAATTCTCATAGTCTTCCGGCTTAATATCGATGAAGTTTGAATTATTAGTTATTCCCGCATTGTTAATCAGAACATCAATTTTGTCACCAAATTTTCCAACCGTAGAATCAATCAATTTTTTAACTTCTTCATATTTAGAAACATCAGCTTTAACAACTAGTGTTTGTACTCCGAATTCTTTTTGAACTTGTGCAGCCAAATCATTAGTAATCGTTTCAGAACTGTCACTACGATAGTTGATGGCGATGTTGTATCCCATTTGTCCTAACTTCAAAACTAGTTGGTGTCCAATTCCCCTAGATCCGCCAGTCACAATTGCAATTTTATTAGTCATATTTGTCTCCCTTAAAAACTTAAAGGTAAAACAAATGTTTGTGAAGACTATGTATTTATTGTGAAGACTGAACTTGTGAAAAAAGTCTTATACTTAGTTTGTTACTAGAAAAGAGGAAATATAATGGCAGATAAAGTTGCTATCGTGACCGGTGGTGGTCAAGGAATTGGTGAAGGAATAGCATTGCGTTTGGCCCAAGATGGATACGCAGTAGTTGTAAACGGACGTACTCAATCTAAACTAGACGCAGTTGTTGAAAAGATTGTGGCTGCAGGTGGAGAGGCTACTGCTTTTGTTGGCGATGTTCAAGACCGTCAAGTTAACTTTGATATGGTTCAAAAAGCTTTGGATGAATACGGCCGTCTAGATACTTTTGTTGCCAATGCAGGAATCGATTGGGTTGACACTGTTGAAGACACTCCTGAACAAGCCGTAGATGACGTGTTCAACATTAACTTGAAGTCACAAGTTTGGGCATTACAAGCCGCTCCTGCTGCAATGCGTAAAAACGGTGAAGCTGGTGGAACAATTATCCTTGCTTCATCAATCGCTGGCATGGAAGGTTTCGAAATGCTTGGAATCTACTCAGCAACTAAGTTTGCTGCTCGTGGACTTACTCAAGCCGCAGCCAAGGAATTAGCTGTCGACAACATCCGCGTTAACGCATATAACCCAGGTATTGTTCTTACTCCAATGTGGGACGAAATAGACCAACGTTTCGCAGACCGCAAAAACGTTCCAGTCGGCTCAACTCGTCAAGCCTTTATCGACGGAATCCTTCTTGGACGCGGTGAAGAACCTGAAGACGTTGCAAAACTCGTTTCATTCTTGGTATCTGATCAAGCTGATTACATCACTGGACAATCAATCGCCGTTGATGGTGGAATCAAGTTCCATTAATATAAATGTTTTTTGAAAGTACGACTTTTTGGTCGTGCTTTTTTTATGCGTTCAAATAAAAAAGTTTCCCCTTAACCAGGAGAAACCTACTTACAATTTCATTCTTTCTTTGAATCACTGTTGGTCTGTTTTTTAATGAAATAAATTAACCAAGCAAAACCGATAATTATTAATATCGGTGGCACTAAATCATCGGCAATAATTTTTTTCGCATTCAGATAGATAGTACCCGCGAAAAGAATCGTAAACAAAAAATAAAAAGAGAAGTAATATTTTTTCAAGTATTGTGCGATTTTTTTGAATGTCTTGCTCATTTTTGTTTCCCTCTTGTTTTAATGCAACGACTCCTGAGAAAATTATATTGAGGTAAGAGACGAACGTTATTATAATTTTTTAACCGGCACATGACATTTTTTCAAAAAAGTGAACAGGAATAATTTCGCTCACTGATAAATTCTTATGACAATTTAGCATTGAGATGTCAAAATATCATAAATTATCAAAATTTAGCATCAAAATGTCAAAATATCATAAAAGCCTCCGAACAGAATTCGAAGGCTTCATCTATTAAAATTCAAGTGTTTCGTTTTTAGTAGGAAGATAAGTTTTTAACCCTGCTTGAATCAAGGCATCATTTTCGACTTCTGGTTTGAAAGAATGCCAAGGCACGGTCACTTTAGCATTAACCCTTGAAGCTACTTTGATTAAATCTTCTGGCGTTGCGTGGCCAGATGCACCAACATATTCAAATTGGGCGTGGCGTTTGTTTAGATAGTCGACTAGTGTTTCGTATCTCGAGTCATAATCGCCGAGCGGCTCACCATTCATATGAAGATAAATAAATCCATCTTCGAATTCATCAAGATCTGACAAATTTTCAAAATGATTTTGAAGTACATATTGACTTGGATTAGAAACCATTTCTTCTAGAGTAATATCTCGATCAAGAATCGTGGCACTTAGTCCGAAACTTTCAAGAATGGTACCAAAACGGGCGTCCCAAACTAATGTCCGATTATTTTCCTCGGCCGTTTTTTGTAGTTCAATCAATCTTTCGATATTTCTTTCATATGGATTAATCACGACTAACGAATCAGCAGAAAGTGATTTAGCGAAATCATCTTGTAAAATTTGTTCGGTTCTACGAGTGCGTGGTTCACCATCGTTATCAAAACTGAATTCAGTCCCTTCCAACATAAACAAATCCGGGTTTAAAGCTTCAATAATATTTGTCCATCTATCAACACGTTCTGGGTATGGGCCATCGTATCGGACATCCCCAGAATGAACAAATGTATGTTCGCCATCACCAATTACAAACATTAAGGCTCCAATAGCGTCGTGATCGGTAAGATAAGCAGTGACCGACAAATCACCGATTGTAATTGTCTGGCCATCATCAATTTCTTTTAAGTTAGTCAAAGTTGGTTTTTCTACACCTAGTTCAATTAGCTGGTTATAAAGTTTGAGGCTATCGCTGCTCATGTAAACATCGATCGGGCGCTTTAAATATTTCAAGCCACCCATATGGTCGATATGCAAATGTGAAATAAAGATGGCTTCGTTTTCAAAGGGTGACGATTGTCCATCCAAAAATAAATCGGGCACATTAGGCAAAACACCTGACGATAATAAATCATCAGGTGTCGTGTCATCAGGTGCAAAATTTATTCCAAAGTCAGTAATTACCCGACTAGTTTTAGTTTCAACACTAATGACGTTCCCGCCAATCGTATTTAAACCATTCAAAAATTTTACACGTGTGGTCATATTACTTGTTAGCCTTTAAGAGAGTTTTTACTTGACTATCTAGTGTCTTCAAAGCTTTTTTAGGAGCTTCGTCTTTAGTAAGGATGTTGCTTGTCATCGTTACTAAATCAGTACGGTATTCGTTGTAGCCCAAGAATGGAGTATCAGTAAATGCGTACTTAAGAGAATCGGCACCACCTGCGGCCAGCGGATTAGCCTTTAGGTAAGCTTTGTAAGACTTTGAATTAGTAGCTTTTTTAGTAATTGGCAAATAACCAGTTGCTTCGGCCCATGCTTCAGTTTGCTTATCAGAAGCAAGGAACTTCATAAATGCCCATGCACCAGCAGTTTGCTTTTTAGTTGCTGTAGAAGTGACAACCAATGAGTTACCTGCAAGTTGGGTGGCATGTTTTCCTTTATATGAAGGAATAGCAGCAGTTCCCCATTCGAAACCTTCTGGAGCTTGTGCTTTAGTAGCAGACACTCCGGCTGAAGAAGAATAAGACAAAATAGTCTTTCCGTTTACGAAGTTATTAGTTCCGTAAATATCAGATCCGGCAGTTTTTGCAGTTCCATCTTTAACCATTTTGTTGATGGCATCGGCTGCTGCAACGGCTTGTTTAGAAGCGATGTTTGATTTGAAGTTCTTAGTAACTAGAGACTTTCCAGCTGCGCGAACCATTCCGTTCCATTCCATATCGAATGATTGGTCGAATCCAAGGGCAGCTACGTCAGTGCCTTTAACTTTTTCAGCTAACTTTTGAATGTCGTCCCAAGTCTTTGGCACGTCAACACCATATTGTTTTAGCAAAGTTTTGTTATAGAACATCACACGTACTGAAACAGAAAATGGCATTGAGTAGAACTTTCCTTTGTACTTAGATGAATCTAAGAAACCAGGATAAATGTTTGCCTGTTGTTTTTTAGACAATCCATCTTTACCATTCAATTGAGCATCAAGATCTTTTACAATTCCATTGTTCACGTAGTCAGGAACTTGTGTGTAAACGGCTTGAGCGAGCACTGGCAAAGTCTTAGACTTAGCGGCAGCAGTGATCTTTTGTTGCAAAGTTGTGTAGTTTCCTTGAGAAGTTCCAACAACTTTATACTTGCTTTGAGAATCATTAAATTCCTTAATTTGTTTATCTAATTCTTCTTGGTAGACACCAGTTTGTCCGTGCCAGAAACTAATTTCTGTTGGCTTGCTTGCGGCATTAACAAGAGTGTTAGTTCCTTGTGCCAAAGTTACTGTTGAAAGGGCAGCTGCAGTAGTAGCTCCGATAAACTTGGTAACGAATTTCTTCATAATAAATGTGACTCTCTTTCTAAATAAAATTAACGGTACGTAATCAGAGCGCGAAACAGAACGGTTTGCAACTGTGGCATAAGCT
>JAISIV010000008.1 GCA_031261865.1 Lactobacillaceae bacterium
ATGAATCAAACAATCGCAGACGAATGGCAAGGACAAGCCTTTCAAGCTTATTTAGAGCAATACAGACAACTAGAAGGTCAAGTACGTCAGTTTACTGAATTGCTTACTAATATCAATAATCAATTAGATAAGTATGCTCAAACAGTTCAAGAACGTGATGCACAAGATGCTAAGAGTTTTGGATTTTAATTAGTAATACACTTTTCCTCTTTTTAGAGGAGTACATAAAGAGGGTTTAAGATGTCCAATTACAACGAACAACAACTTCAAAAAGAAAATAAAACATATCAACTTTACATTGACAAGCAACGAGCAAGAAAAGCAGAACTTGAAAGACAAGCTTTAATAAAACAAATCACTGAAACTTCAAAGAAGGATTTACAAACGGATATTAAAGATTATCTATCTGAGAAACTATCTACTCTTAGTAAAGATAAAACATCAGAAATTCAACAAATTGAAAAAGAATTAAATGATTTAACTTATCTCTTAGGCAATAGAGTCTATGACGGAATGAAAGGTAAAACGGCTGATGCAATAAGTACTAAACTGGGTAATTATCAGGTTAAGGACTTAGAAATTTCAGCTGCTTATATTAAGAGTGATTTTTAAACATGAAAAAAGATCTTAAAATTGTATTCAAATCCGAACAAAAGTCACCAAAAATTAAATTATCACCGAAACCAAAGGTTAAAAAAGATAACAAAAAGCTACGAATCTTTTATTTAACTTTGGCACTTGTAGCATTAACTGTCGGTGGTTTTTTTGTTATCCAAAGCCATATTCAAAACGAGAAGAACAGAGTACTTGCGGAAAAGATAATCAAAAAAGATAAGTTAATGATTAGAGAGGTTTTGAAGTGGAATTTTAAAAATGTCCATAAAGTTACTTTTGCTTCAGTTGACAATATAAGTTATAGTCCGGCTACTCTTAAACCATCTAAAATGTATGGAGTTAAGACTCCAGGCCTTATGGAGATGTACTACCTTTTTTCACCACAGAGTAGCTATTATCTAACTGGATATGTGAATAATGATGAGAATCAGTCATTTAGTTTCGAAATTGACTACAACTGGGATATT
Organism: Lactobacillaceae bacterium; assembly: GCA_031261865.1. GTDB lineage: Bacteria > Bacillota > Bacilli > Lactobacillales > Lactobacillaceae > Oenococcus. The sequence continues at coordinate 1,083 of JAISIV010000008.1, forward strand.
AGAAAAATGAATGCAGTTATTTGGTTCGATTATGATAGCCCCGTTTATGAAATCTCTAAAAATTATGGTGCGGCAGACCTACCAAATGAAATTACGGATGTTGATGGAAAGACTGTCGAGGGTATGATTTCCTTTAACGATATTGAGAAATTAAAAACAGGAATCAATCCACAAGAATTATCCGGATTGGACATTTACGCAAACAATAGAAAATATAAAAGAATCAATACAGACCAAGGCCATGACTACAAAATAAATAAACTTTCGAGTAGGAGTAAGGAATAATGAATCAGATAACCGAAAACGATTATTTAAATATATCTATGTACAGTTATGAAAAAGGTGTAGATAACAATTATGTTCGTACCCCGAAGCTCCCCGAGGGTTTCAACTATAAAAACTCAGGCGGCGGCCCAACTCAATTCACCATTAAAGATTCTACTTTTCAAGACATCAAACTTGAAAGTAATGGTCTTCAGGCCAATTTAGCCCAAGTTAATGGGCAAAAGGTTATTTCTTTTAGAGGGACTGAAACAAGCGAATCCAACGACTTATCTACTGATGCTGGTCTTAACAATCCACTTGCTTATCAAGATTCAAACAATCAGTTCATAGATGCAAAGAAATATGTTCAACGCTTACTTGATAAAGGATTGATAACCCAAAAAGAAATCACCTCCGGCAAAGTAACTTTCACAGGTCATTCTCTTGGAGGCGCTATTGCTTCTTATACTGCAGTTAATTTTGGAGGTAATGCAACAGTCTTTTCGGCGCCATCTGCGTACAACTATCTTTCCCCTATTCAAAGAATCACTAGTTCAATGACATCTAACTATCATATAGAGAATCTAAGATACCCAAACGACGATGTGCCTAATTTGCCATTAGGAGTTCCAAAAATAGGAAAACAAGAATTTCTAGCTGGTGCTAATTTATCAGATATCTCGAATATTTCTGGGGCCACAGGCCATATGTTGGGTGGGGTTAAAGCCGATAAAAATGGTTCTCTAAAAAGAAGTAATCAATTAACTAGTGCTTTGTACAATGCTATGCCAACCGGAGTTAAGTTAGGTGGATATTTCGGTATATTGTTGGCCCCACTTCAAACAGCAGTAAACGGCCTTTCAAATTTCAGCGAACATCAAATCAAATTTTGGACATCTCATCCAAAAATGTCCTCGTCTCAACGCTATGGAAACGATAGAGCTTATGCAGAAGGTGATTATCAACATAGTATTAGAAACTATAAAGCCACTGGTCAATTAAAACTGGACCAATATCAAGTTGTTGATCTTTCTAAAAATATAAGCACTCAGACAAAAGAGAAGTTAGATAAGATTCAAAAAATCAATAGTAACTTACAAAATGATGTTGAAGACCTATTTAGTGAGGCAAGAAGTTTATTTTATTCAAGAATAGGAAACTACCAATATCTAACTCAAGATGATGTAGATGATGTCTTTAACGGTATTGATAGGAATACAATTGTTGATTCCTTTGAAAAGGATCAAATAGAAAAGAAAATAAAGGATCAAAAGACTTATTTTGAAGACTTAGCTAATAAACTTTCTAAACACGCTCAACAAGTTATCAATAACGATAAACGAGATGCTCAAGCAATGTTCCTAGCTAAACATACTGGTAAGGCTATAACGTTTTGAATAAAGCTTTGTTTGTTGATATATTTTTTTACCAAGTGAATTAATCGTTATAGCTTAAAAGTGCTAACATTTCGGTGCCTTCATTACATAATATTCACACATTATGTAAGCGCTTTCAGTTAACATAGTTTTTGGAGGGAAAAATATGTATTCAAAAACAATTCCGAAGGGATTTCCAAAAGACTTTTTATGGGGAGGAGCAACTGCTGCAAACCAATATGAAGGAGGTTGGAACGAAGGCGGCAAAGGGTTAACCACCGCTGAAGTAGTTCGAAAAGCCGATAATCGCCTAGAAATGACCCTAGGCCAAGTAACTGAAGCTTCTATTCAAGAAGCAATTGCAGACACTACTGACACCAATTACCCAAAACGACGCGGAACAGATTTCTATCATCGCTATAAAGAAGATATTGCTTTAATGGCTGAAATGGGTTGGAAGACATATCGCATGTCGATCGCCTGGGCTCGCATCTTTCCAAATGGTGATGAAACCGAACCAAACGAAGAAGGTCTAAAATTCTATGATGCTGTCTTTAGCGAATTAGAAAAATATGGCATTGAACCAGTGGTAACTCTAAGTCACTATGAAAGCCCTATTCATTTAACTGTTGAAAGAAATGGTTGGTTGGATCGTCGCACTATTGAAGATTTCAATCGATACACAAAAACCGTCTTTGAGCGTTTCAACGGAAGAGTGAAGTATTGGCTAACATTTAATGAAATCAATACTGGTGCTTGGGGATTCCATGAAACTGGTGTTGTTGATACCGGCATGCCTTATGAAGATCAGATGCAAATGCGTTATCAAGCTTTGCACCATCAATTTGTGGCATCTTCAATCGCTACAAAACAACTTCGCCAAATCGATCCATCGGCCAAAATTGGTTTGATGATTGCCCGCATGCAGACTTACCCTGATACCCCAAATCCGCTTGATGTTCGTGCTGCTCAAGTAGTGGATGATGAAAATTTGTTCTTTACTGATGTTCAAGTTCGCGGTGAATATCCAGAATATATGAACCGTTATTTCGCAGAACACCATATTGAAATTGATATGGCAGATGACGATCAACAAATTCTAAAAGACTATACAGTCGATTTCTTAACATTTAGTTATTACATGTCGACAGTAACCAGCGCTACGCCTGATGAAAACGGAGCTGGAAACTTCTCATTAGGAAAACCTAATCCATATCTAACAGCTTCAGATTGGGGATGGCAAATTGATCCAGTTGGTTTACGTATTACTTTGAATGAATTGTGGGACAGATACCGCATTCCTCTTATGATTGTTGAAAACGGAATCGGTGCCGAGGACGTATTAACTGAAGATGGCAAAGTCCATGACGATTATCGAATCGACTATCTTCGTTCACATATCGAACAAATGAAGGAAGCTATCATCGATGGTGTCGATTTAATTGGATATACCATGTGGGGTGCTATTGATTTGATTTCCGCAAGTACTTCGGAAATGTCAAAACGCTACGGTTTCGTTTATGTTGATCAAGACGATGATGGTAATGGAACATTAGATCGTTTCAGAAAAGATTCGTTCTTCTGGTACAAAAAAGTAATCGCTTCTAATGGCGAAGATCTTCAATAAAAAATTTCTAATGGCTCAGAAATGAGCCATTTTTTGTGCCGATTTTGGAAGAAAACCGACCGATTTTGGAATTCACACAACAACGATTATCATCATCGTTTACATTAAAAATATGAAAGTTGAAAAGTTGATTTTAAGTCGTCAGAGTTTAAAAGAAGAACTAGATAGACAAAGAAACCAGCGTTTTCCTTTTACCAATATCGTAGTGTTCGTTGCAATAATTGCTGGATTTGATGGATTTCATAATGGCCACGCAACTTCGAATCAAGCAATCATTTGGATGGCTTTTGTCTATTTATTCTTAACTTTCATTTATGTCCAAGATGGAATAAAAGACGAAAAAACGGTTATGTGGAGGGTATTTCCTTGGTTTCCTTTTTATGCTGTTATTGCTTTGCATGGTTACATCTATGATTGGTTAAATGGTTATTTATCAAATGGTCTCCTATCGTTTTTCTTGATTGTGACGACAACAGTTATTTTGACCCTATCACTAGGGTTACTATCGAAATGGGCTTTGATACGTAAATGAAGAAAGTCGTCTATGCACTAGCTGTAGTGGTTATGCTAGCAATAAACGCTATAGGAAATTTAATTCTCCACCAAATCACTAGTCCGTTTTTGAAGATAGTTGTAATTATTCTCACAGTGGTCTTTCAAGTTGTGGTTGTTGGTTGGATTTTTAGAAAGTGGTATTACGATGGACAGGATTAAATGGATTTTGCTATATCCACTCCAAAAATTATTGGTCTGGAAATTAAGGCGAAGGTCGAGATTAACTAATTTAAAACAAAGTTTAGAAGAAGCGCTATCTCAAAACGGAATCGCTCCAGAAAAAGCAGAAGAAATAAATGATGCAATTCTTACTCAAAAAGGCGAACTTGGATATGCTGAATTTGCCGTTTGGTTAGAGGACGAGTTTCAAGTTGATTTATCAATAGTTCAGGTAAGAAATATCTTGTCGGCAGCAGCAAATAACCCAATGGTTAGACAAGCACTTATTGAGAAAATGAAACCAGAATTTACTAAGAAATTGTTGAGGAATTAGAATAAAAATATGTTTTTAATTATTGTGATTCAAACTGTCTATGCCTTATTGGCGACTTTAGGAATCTTGATGTTGGCTAATTGGCTAACGGATTTTCGAGGTAACTTCACTTTTCCTAAAATTAGCCAGTGGCTTTTATTAACGGTGGTTTATGTTTCCGGCGACCTATTAGTTCTCTTTTTTTATACAAGTGACATTTTGATTATTGCAATTTATGAATTGTTATATTTTGCAGTCGTCATTACCTTAATGATGATCTTACATAGTCAATACTGTTTCCTCAATTTAAAAACTGTCTTTATTATTGCGGCTGCGGCTGTCATGTTCGTCGGCGGAACACAAGCTGTGGTTGGTTTGTTTGAAAGCAGTAGTTCAGGGCTTGATTTTGATTTCCTAGTTTATTTAATCCCGACTCTGTTTATTGGCTTTATGACAAGATTCGTAAAATCTCCAAGTTATTTTATAGAGAGTCTTAATGATAGCCCTAAGGCATTAGACGGTTTCAGCATTTTAAGTGGTGTCTTGTTATTACTTTTTTTACTTTCGGATTCCGATTTTTTCAATACGACGACTTACAACATTACAAATATGATTACCGTCTCGGTGTTGATATTTGTGGTGGTTGGGTCAATCGTTACATTTCTCATGTACTACCTGAATTTGCAAAACCAGATTAAATTCCGCCAGCAACAAACTATCGATTCTCTAAATAGTTATAACCAAACGCTTAACGATTTAATTTCAGATATTCGCCGTTTCAAACACGATTACAAAAACATGTTGTTGTCGATGGAAACTTCAATCGAATCGAATGACATCAATCAAATTAAGAAGACTTTTAAGTCAGTTTTAGAAGAAGCTGGCAAACAGCTCGACGATCAAAATACCGGTTTCGCTCAACTTAACGAAATTGAGAATCCGACTATTAAAAGCTTGTTGTCCGCAAAGATAATTGAAGCTCAAAACAAAGGTATTACAACTAATGTGGAGGTCAGTTCAGATTTCAATCAACACAGCATTCAGGATTTAGATATGGTCCGCTTAATCGGAAACCTGTTTGATAATGCCATCGACGCCGCCATCGACGCCGAACAAAAAAAGATTAATCTCACGATTTTAGAATCGGATAACGGCTATCTTTTGATGCTTGAAAATACTTTTGCCGGACCAGCCAGTGGGATTGTCCAAACCGTATCAAATAAAAAAACTACCAAAGGAAAAACGCGCGGTCAGGGGATGACAATTGTCGCCCAAATTTTGGCTAGGTATCCAGACGTTTCTTTTAATTTCAGCACCTACGGTCAATTTTTCACCCAGGAACTTACAATAGGAGAATAGATGCGAATTTCCTTATTAGAAGACAATCCCGAACAACAAAAATTGTATGGTGAAATTTTGGGAACAAATACCTTTATTAGTAACGACCCGCAAAAAATTTTAACCACTCATCCGGATTTATTTATTCTAGATTTAGAAATTAACGGTGACCAAAATGTCGGCATTAAAACGGCTGAACAAATTCGTCTCCTCGATAAATGGGTTCCGATTGCTTTTTTAACTACTCATGATGAACTGGCTATTGAAACATTAAGGCACCGGGTTGGCGCGATTGATTTTATTGAAAAAACTACCCCCGATGAGATTAAAAATCAGTTATTAAAATTAGTGAGTTACGTTTCTAATCTTAAAGATCCCGACGAATTCATTACGATTAATACCCGTGGCTTCACCAGTAAAATTGCCTTAGACCGAATTCTGTACGCTGAAACTAGCGGTAACGCTCACGCAATTTTGATTCACTATGATGACGGAATTGCCAAAGTTAATATGAATATGGCTAGTTTTACAAAGACATCCGATATATTCATGAAAATATATCAGTCATATGTCATCAACAAAAAGCACGCGCAGTCATTTAATTCCAAGACCAATTTATTAGTCATGGATAACGATGATGAGCTAGACGTTGGAAGACGCTTCAAAGCTGAGGTCCAAAAATTATTTGAATAAAAATCAAAGGGAGTTCGTTTTGAATTCCTTTTTTGTTCACAGAGGATAGATATTATTTGCTCATACACAGAGAGGCCTATTAACAAGAGCAAATGAAAGATATATTCATTAAATTAGGAAAAATAATTGCAACTATTGTATTAGCTTTTTCTTTGACGATTGGTTTTACGAACGGAAGCATAGTTAAAGCCTTTGAGCTATTTAATATCGCAATCCCTGATGACGGTACTTCAGGTGATTCAGATTATCCAGAATATCCAAACCAAGGTTCTGTCCGAATGGAGAAAACTACAGCTTGGACCAATTATGCTCAAGGAAACGCTGATGTTACCTTTGACATTTGGGGCAAAGAAAAGCAAGTAGGAGCAGACACTGTCTTAGTTATTGATAATTCTGTCAGCACTCAAGATCCCAACACCGCAACTCGAGACGGATCTTACGATACGGACGTGTTAGCGAGTGGCGTCAGCTCGAGGGGGGGATTTACTTATGTTGGCGCTGAGGGGCAAATGGAAGTTATCGGGATGGCCGCCGGTAAAATCAATGGTGTTCAACAATACTTGTATACTTACTTGCAAAATGTTGAAGTTAAAAATGGTGACGAAAAATATTACACACCAGTCTTTTATAAAGACCCTGACATCAGAACAACTCCTCAATATAGAAACTTTGATCCGAATTGGATTTCTGATCCAAATAATATGATTGTTTATTTTGGTGGGTCAGACGGAACGACAAACCTTACACATGTCTATGAGATTTTTAAGTCACGCTTGCAGGTTGAAAAAGAAGCAGCTATTCAATTTGCAGACACTTACTTCAAAGATGGTACAACATCGAACACACTTTCAATTGTTACCTTTGCAGGATTTCAAAATTTAGTTGAAACACCTATTACTGAATCTTCCTCGCTAGCCGATGTTACTGCTGCAATTAATGGTATCGGTATATCTACAAAAGGAGGAACAGATTATCAAATTGGTCTTCAAAAAGCCAAAGATATTTTAGATAAGAATACCGACAATCGTCCGGAGTATACCGTTTTGGTTACTGATGGAACCCCCAACTTGCCTTCTGACTCATCTGCAGACCCTGGCAAAGACAATCAATACGGGAAAACAGTCGCTGATTCAATGAAAAATACCGGGGTTGATATTTACACAATTGGTTTAGAACTTACTCAACAACAAGCTGATATTCTTTCGAGTTTGGCAACCGAAGGCCATTCTTATGTTGCTGAAGGCTCGGATTTAATACAAGTATTCCAGCAAATCGCCGGATTTACTTTAATTGCTGGAACCAACGCTGAATTAACCGACTATATCGATTTAAGTTATTTTAATATCAATCCAAATTATGTGGACCCTCAAGGAAATGTTGGTGGTGTCTCCCTCTATAAAGAAACTGCGGTTGGAAGTGGAGTTTTCGAGAACATTACCAATCAACCGTTAGGGCAGAATCGAGTTGATTTTATTTACGATACCGACGGTACAACAATTAAGGGGCTTAAAATTAACGTCAATGAAATTAATCCAACCATTTCTCGAATCGTCATTCATTTACAGTTAAAAGAAGACGACTCGAGTTGGGTTGCACCGGATGAAAACGGTGAATATCCAACGAACGATGGGGACGCCAGAGTTACATATCTTAATTTCAACAATGTTAATTGTTCTCAAAGTGTAAAAACACCTGTTTTGCGTCGCCCAGATACTGTAATCACAGTCGAGTATTATTTGGCTGATGAACAAGGTAACCCGATTAATAATAATGGGACGATTGTCGATTTCCAAAACAGAATTGAATTAACCGGGCCAACTAATTATGTTGATTGCAACGGAAATATTACTTCAACATTAGTTAACTGGGACGACCATGAAGCAAATAAAACACTCTTGAATGAAACCGACGCACCAAGTTTCTTGTTTAATGGAAGTGCTTATAACCTAGTCGCCACCTCCCCGATTTATTATTGGAATCTAAATAACGATAGTCTGAGTGCGGCAGCAGTTGACAAGGCAACCTATGAATTGGGATATCAAGAAAATGCTCAAACCGTTTATCTGCCTTACAGCAAGACTGAGACCTCTCAAATTAAGGTTCTCAAACAAGATTTTAATAATAATAATATTGGAACGGAAGACGTGATTTTTACAATTGCTAATTCAAATGA
>JAISIV010000020.1 GCA_031261865.1 Lactobacillaceae bacterium
TCGTTGAAGTGGTGGGAAAGTTATAAGGGAATGAAATGGGAAAGAAAAATGAGAAAGAAAAATGAGAAAGAAAAACGACTATCGGAGATAGTCGTTGGGGGGGGTTAATTAGATGAAGAATCAGAAAAACTGGAGCTAATATTCTCAAATGTTTCTGAAAACTTTTGTTTTAACTCTGCCAGTTTTTCTTTTTGTTGATCTTTTGGCAATAACATGATTTCATCGGTCTCATAATCACCCGTGAGTTTGCCAGAGTTTTTTGCCTTAACAGAACTAGGCTTGGATTTTTCTAAATCATTTAAAGATTGCGTGGTTGCTTTTTCTTGATAATTAAAGTCACTAATGTTCAATCCGGTAATTTTGCCATTCTTATCAAACCTCAACAAATCACCTGTTATGACTTCATCAGAGTAACTCAATTGTTTATCAACATAAGCTTGGGTTGATGAGATGAGTTTCTTTTGATCGGATGTAAGAGACTTTTCTTTGATTTGTTCACCAGTGGACATATCAAAATATGAGTCCCCTTTTTTCATCAAAGTTGGAGTTACCCAATCAGCATTGCGGAATGCTACAATTTGACGATTTTGATCACTCAATAAGTCGTGTCCAAAAATAGTGGTTTGATCATCATTTACACCAAGTAAGTCATATAGTGTAGGCATAACATCGATTTCCCCGCCATAGGTGTGGTCGATTCCACCCTTTAAATTACTTGAATGAACCATAAATGGAACTTTTTGCCACTGAGTCAAATCGTATCCATTAACCGAATCTTTGCCCAAAAGTTTCGCAATCGCATCCGGATGATTTTCGGAAATGCCGTAATGATCCCCGTATACGTAGACAACTGTGTTCTCATAAAGTCCAGTTTTCTTCAGATAAGTCATGAACTCACCAAAAGCTTGGTCAACGTAGTGAGCTGTTTGGACGTACGAATCTACAGTCTTGTCTCCGGTATCAGTTTCGGGGAACGAATACTTTAATTCGGAATTCGTCAAATATGGGTAATGGTTAGTAACGGTGATTAGTTTTGCATAAAAAGGTTGTGGTAATTGTTCCAGATATTCAGCTGAATCATCAAGAAAGACTTTATCAAGCATTCCGTAACCTAGGTTTAGTGATTTCACATCCGAGTTAGGGTAGAAATCCTTACTGAAATAATAATCGTAACCCCATTGTTTATAGGCGTTATTTCTATTCCAGAAAGTGGGTACATCGCCGTGGAATGCTGCAGTGGTGTATCCCATAGAACGTAAGTTGGCAGGGGCAGCTTCAAAGGTGTTTTTCGTCCCATACTTAACCATTGCGGAACCTGATGGTAAACCAAACAAACCAGTATCGAGCATTGTTTCTGCATCAGATGTTTTACCTTGACCTACTTGATTGTAAAAATTATCGAACGATAAAGTATTTTGATCGTGGTAAAAAGCGTTTAAATTCGGAGTGACTTCATGGCCGTCAACTTTATAATCAATCAAAAATTGCTGGAAAGATTCTAAATGAAAGACAATAACATTCTTTCCTTTTTGAGTACCGAAGTATTCAACATTGTCAGCAGCTCTATTATCAGCTATCCATTTCTTTATTGGTTCCAATTGTTTTGAAGTTGCACTATTTCGAGATTGAGCTTGAGCATAGTTCTGATAACTGTTGACCAGAATGTATTCATTCAAACCCAAATATTTAACTAGATAATTATTGTCAAACGATCGTGTTAAAAGGCCAGAGCGGTCCACTGAAGCAACTCCATAATTGACAAAAACCAAAACAAAACCAAGCAACGTCGTCATGAATGCTCGAGGTTTATTCAAACTTTTTTGATTAGTTTTAATTTGCTTAGTTAAAAGCAAAACCGCTAGCACGAGAATGTCTAAGAAAACCAAAAAATCAGTCGGGTGCAGAATTCCTAGAATTGCCTTGCTCAAATTTTCTCCAACTGAACTTCCAGAAGAAATAATCGAAACTGAAAGAAAATCTGAGAATTCACGATAATAAAGCATGTTAGCGAAAAGCCAAATGGATTGAACCAAGTTTACAAGGAGCATAATCCAGTAAGCTTTTCTGCCTTTAAAGTAAAGCGCGATACTCAAAAGAATAATCGCAGTCGGAATCGGATTAATGAATGCAATAAAAAACTGGGCAAAACTTTCAATGCCGAGATTGAAACTTATTAGGTATTCAATAAAATTCTTTATCGTAATAAAGAAAAGGTTAATTAAAAAAAAGTCAATTAATGAAGACCTGGAAAAATTAGAGAAATTGGTTTTTAAATTTTGAATAAATGTTTTCATTAGAATGTTAGTTTCATTTCATTTAGTATTTGATAAATCTCTATTGCTGCGAGTTCGATATTGTCAAAGACAAACGTTCTAGAACCCGTTTGGTCATGAACGTAATAAAGTTTCGTTTTTTGATCGAAGTCGACTTTCACGATTTCGACCCCAAATAAATCGAATCTTCTCGACGCCTGATTCTGAGTTAAGTCATTTGTCATAGCAATCAAGCGATTGAGAATATGAACCAATTGTGTTTCACTTGCGTTTTTCATTATTCGGAATAAAATTATACGCCACTATTCCTGCAAAAAGGCCGAGGTAATATGTCAGTATTCTCCAAAGAAGCATTGCGAGGATCAACTGCGGTTGGTACGTAATGAAGCTAGCGAATAACATTTTAAAACCTATTTCTGCTCCTCCGGATCCTCCTGGTATGGGAAAAATAGAAACAGCTAAGGTCAAGATGACATTCAAAGCAACAACGAAAAGCAGATTTACATTTGGAATTTTGAAAGCCAACAAAATAAAATATGGAACTACATAAAAAAAGATCAGTTGTAGGAGAGTTAACAAAGAGGTTTTGAATAAGACCTTTTTTTGCGAAAACAACAGTTTAGAGACTGCATGGAAATCTTCAATTTTCTCATTCAGACTTTCATGAATACCTCTTGCCTTGTTTTTATCAGTGAACCACTCTATAGGTTTAACCACAAGTGATGCCATTGTTTTAGTGACTCTCGGAGAAAACATAACAAAAATCAGCAGAAACAAAACAACTAAATGTATCACAACTCCAAAAACCACTAAAACAGTCATTGCTTTCAAATGATCAGCCACGTATCTAAAGCCAAACACTAAAGAAATCAGAAAGGTAACAACAATCATTCCCTGATAAATAATGAATTTCATTAAGGAAACAGAAGTAGCCTCACCAATCGGAACACCTGCTTGAGATAAGCCAAGCATCTGCATAGGCTGCCCGCCAATTGCCATTGGGGTGACACCATTTCCAAATTGTTCCAATAATGCAACTCTTAAGCCTTGCCAAATCGATGGTCGATGGTTTTTATCAACTAAAGTGACAACAATTTTTGCTGTGGTGAAAAAATAAGCCACCATAATTAGCAATGCAACAAGTAGCCACCAATAATTAGTGTCCGAAATTTGTTTTACAACAACATCTAAAGGTACAGACCTGAAATTAAAATAAAAAACAGATACCCCAATTGCAATTGTGATCAGAAGCCAGGTAATCCGTTCCTTATTTGACATTCACTTTTTCTCCTAAAACTTCAGAATAAACTTTTTGCAAGTCATGCCCAACTACAGGCAAATTTTTATTTTTTGCAACCCGGTAACCGTTTTTCGACAAATCCTTGTATTTCCCGGATAAAATTTGCACCATTTTAAAATCGAAATCAGTGAGATCTTTGGCCTTATAGACATTTTTTCTGTCTTCCAGCCACCCGTCGTAAACAGGGATATCGCGGACAAGCATTTTTTGAGAACTGGCGAGTCCCTCCAATACGACAATTCCTTCGGTTTCTTCATAGCTGGGATATAAAAATAAGTCAGCGCCAGAATAAGCTCCTTGAAGTATGTCTCCTGTTTGATAACCCGGAAAAATTAAATTTTTTGGATGGTCAACTAATATTTTTTTAATCTTATTAGGAATTAACCACATGCTGGTGTGACCGAACCATACGAATTTATATTCAGGATGTCTTTTGGCAAGTTCAACAAAGTCCAGAATTCCTTTGCGCTCAAAATATAAACCAACCGAAATGACAATCTTTTCATCAGGTTGAGCATGGATATATTGTCTGAATTTTTCAATCTTTTTCTTGTCGTTTTTGTACTTTTCAATTTGAACCCCATTGGAAACTGGGTAAATCGGCTGTTTTAAACCATACGATTGTAATAATTGTTTCGAATATTCAGTGGGCGTTATCAAAGCATCGGCTGAACTGTATAAATGCAGTAACCATTTTTTATAAAAAGGGGCAATCAAATTGCTCAAAATAAACGAGTTGCGAAAATCCTCATACGTCGAGTGGGCATGATAAATAACTTTCTTCCCCATTCTTTTGGCTCGCTTAATTTGATGCATACTCCAGAGTCCATAAGTGTTGATGTGAAGAATATCGAAATCAGTCGAGTGGGCATTTGTGGTAACAATCACGTCAGTTGAGGATAATGCTTCTTGCTGAAGTTTTTGAGCATGACCGATTCCCGACTTTGATAAAAGGCCTTGGTTTTCAAAATACTGTAGAACTTTCATTGCTCATCGGCCTTTCTTTTCTTTTTAATTATCGATGGAATCTTTTTTACTAGAGCACCGACGTATAATTTCTCATCAACAGTGAGTGTCTTTAGAACCGAATTGGGTTTGTGATAATTGACAATTGCTTTAGCGTAAAGTGTGTGAACCGAATTTGCAAAAGTTTCAGCTGAAACAGATTTGATTGCTTTTTGACGGCCAGCATCATCTTTTTTATATTGGTCGTTGTCGAGGTATGTCCTAATCGCCTTAATAAATTTAGCAGTTGTGTCAGCCAAAATTCCGACACTTTTATTTTTTGTTATGGATTTCAAAAAATCGTTAGGGTAAGCAATGAAAGGTGTGCCTGCATCGAGACTTTCGATGAATGTTAGTCCTTGAGTCTCAGTCGTCGAAAGGCTAATAAATACATCGGCCAGCTTGTAGTAAGAATAGATTTCGGAGTGATCAACCATACCAACAAAAATAACTCGATCATCGATTTGGTAGTCTTGAACTTGCTTTTCTAAATCAGCCCTTGCTGGGCCATCTCCGACAAACATCAAAACAGCATTAGGATAATCTTTTGAAATTTGATAGAAATTATCAACCAAAGTATTCAGATTTTTTTCATAGGCAATTCTGCCCAGGGAAAGAATTACTTTTTTATTTTTCAAATGAAATTTGGAAGCTAGGTTCTTTGTTTTATCTGCTTGGTTTTTAGGAAAACTAATACCAGTAGGAATAACTAAAATTGGTGCTTTTATTTGGTAGGATTCAAGAACTTCTTTAGTATCTTCACTCGGTGCAATTACGGCATTAAAATTATGCAAAAAACTACGAACAATTGTTTTTACATTCTCAGGCTTAATCAAACGACCGTCCATAACGTAATGAGTATAGTCAGCATAGTTAGTGTGGTAGGTATGAACGATTGGAATTTTTAATTGTCTCGCGACAAATTTACCCATTATCCCCAAACTAAACTCAGTTTGAGTATGAACAACGTCTAATCTCAAAGCACGTGCTATTTCAACAACATTAAAAAATCCTCGAACAGCAACTCTTCGATCTTTGAAACCGGTAAACGGAACGCTGGAAAAACGATACACGTATTTCTCGTCACCAACTCCATATTCACTTTTTTTCACACCTGGATCAGTCGTTGTAAAAATGTATACGCGGTGGCCTTGCCTGTTTAGTTCGTCCGACAAAACTTTAACCGAAGTTGATACACCACTAACTTGAGGAAAATAAGTATCTGTAAAAAGTCCAATATTCATATCTCTTAATTGTAATAGAGTATTAAAAAACCCGCCACTTTTACTGGCGGGTAATTCATAATTATTTTGAAACAGCATTATGAACTAATTCGATAACTTCCTCATTAGTTTCCATATTAACTGCACGTTCAGCAAGATTAACCATATCGCTAGTCTTCAAACGGCTCATTAGTGAACGAGTTGGAAGTACGGATGTAGCGGACATAGAGAATTCATCTAGTCCCATTCCCATGAGAATGGGTACAGCAATTGGATCTCCAGCCATTTCACCCCACATAGCGGCTCATTTGGTTTCCTTATGAG
>JAISIV010000019.1 GCA_031261865.1 Lactobacillaceae bacterium
TTTGCTCAAGCTTTGGATGAAGGACGTCAGATGGCTTATAAAGCCGTTATGAAGCCTACTGAAGGAACAATTTTAACGGTTATCCGTGAATCCTCTGAAGCTGCTTTAGAAACGGCAAAAAACTCTAATGACGTTATTGAAGTCGCTAAAGCCGCTTATGAAGCATCTAAAAAAGCACTAGCCTCTACTCCAGATTTGTTACCAGTTTTAAAAGAAGTCGGAGTTGTCGATTCTGGCGGCCAAGGTTTAGTTTTCGTTCTTAAAGCTTTTTATGAAGTGTTGTCTGGTGATATGTCACCCGAAGATATCGTCATTGATGAGAATTCTGACTTCAACGAAATTAAAGGTGAATTTGATGCTCAAGTATCTCTTGATCCTGCTGATATTGTCTATGGATATTGCACGACTATTTTGCTAGAAGCTGGTAAAGGAACGACTTTTACAAAGCCATTTGATTATGATGAATTTTACGAGCGTCTCGGAAAATTAGGGGATTCTCTTCTAGTTTTGCAAGATGACAATATGGTCAAGACTCACGTCCACGTTGAAGACCCAGGTGCCGTCTTATCTATCGCTACTGAATACGGATCAATTGCCAGTGTAAAGATTGATAACATGCGCGACCAACAACAAGAAGTTATCGACAGAGTTGAGCGTGAAAAAGCACAACGTGCAAAACAAGCTGTTAAAACTGCTGTTATCGCAGTTGCTGGTGGACAAGGATTAGTTGATTTATTAGTTTCAATGGGTGTTACAGACGTTATTTCTGGCGGACAAACAATGAATCCTTCAACTCAAGATATCGTTCAAGCAATTGAAAAAACCGGTGCTAAAAACGCAATTATCTTGCCAAATAATTCGAATATCTTTATGTCAGCAAATCAAGCCGCAGACTTAGTTGATATCCCTGTTAAAGTGGTTCAAACCAGAACCATTCAACAAGGAATTACTGCTATGCTAGGATTCAATCCGGATGGTGAACTTGAAGATAATTTTGAAGCGATGAACGAGGAAATTAAGAACGTAAAGTCTCTTGAAATCACCCAAGCCGTTAGAAACACTACTTTGGATGGTCGTGAAATTTCCGATGGTGATTGGATGGGTATTGCTGATGGTAATATTGTCGCCAACGGCAAGAAACCTCAAGAAGTATTGATTGAGGCCTTAGGTGAGATGATTGATTCAGACGACGAAATTGTCACTATTTTCTATGGCGATAACGTTTCTGAAAAGGAAGCTAAATCGGCAGAAGCGTTGATTAACTCAAAATTTGATGGAATCGAGACTGAGCTACATTTTGGTGGACAGAAACTTTATCCGTTATTAATCTCAGTTGAATAAATGTGAAAATATTGTGAAATATTTTTAAAAAGTGCGCTAAATGTGCGCTTTTTTTATTTGTAATCTATAAAATTTTATGTAATGGGAAATTTGTCAGTTAATAAAAAGAGCACAATTATACCCCTCGCTGCCATTGGAATGGGAGTGCTTTTTGCTGACAACCAACAACCCCTTATCGCTCAAGCCGATCAATTAGTTCAGCCCGCTTTTACTAGTGCTTCAGTTTCGCAAAATTTAACCGATTCAGTTCAAAACTCTGAAGAGGAGATGCAAAGTTCCTCTCAAGAACAACTGGCTTCAAATGAGGCTTCTCAAGAAACTTTGACTAGTCAAAGCGACACTGTTCCAAATGAAGCAGTGTCTCAAATTGACTCTGGGAGTGCCACATCGAATATTGATAGTGCCTACAGCTTAAGCCAATCAATTTTTGACTCACTTGCTTATGTAAGCCAAGTTCAAAGTCTTAAATTAATTGAATCAATACATCTCAGTCTCAAGGATTCGGCATCTCTGAGCACTAGTGCCTTGCAATCCGATGCCGTTTCGATGAGCCTAAGTACAACTGTTTCAAATAGTCAAAGCCGCTTCGATTCGGCATCTGAAAAAACAAGCATGAACGAAAGCAAATCTGAGTTTGTATGGGATTACATGCACGGCAGTGATTCAGCATCAAAACAAAAATCACGTTCAAATTCTCAATCGCAGTCTATTTTAGAATCGACTAGTAGTTCTGAAGTTGAGACAAACAGTGATTCGCTTTCAAATTCCCTAGCATCTGATAGCAATGCTATAAGTGATTCTCAAAGCGCACAAGAGAGCCAAGCTGTATCAGAATCAACTACCGAATCTGATTCCAGCCAAAAAATCTCGGAACAAACTTCTGATTCTACTGGAAGTGACTCAGCAAATTCTGAAGTTATTAATTCAGATGCTAGTGAAGAAACATCTAAATCTATAGCAACTAGTAATTCCGTAAGCCCTATTTCTCCAATCAAGCCTAGTAATGGTGCAGTTTCGGAATCAGTTTCTAACCAAACCGATGAATCGACAGTAGCATCTGCGATTAAATCTGCTGAACAAGCAACCTCGCAAAGTAAACATCAAGTCAGTTCGAATTCCCCTGTTTCAGAAGTAGTCGAGAGTAGGACTTCACAAAATTCTAAAACCGTAGAAAGTGTCCAACAATCTCAAATTACTGTCACTAGTAAGGTCGAAAGCACAGAAAATACTCAACAAAGTCAAGCTGCTATTACCGAAGTGACTCAATCTAAGGATGCCGTTAATGAGCAAGCACCGGATGATAATTTAAATTCAGTTCTCAGTTGGGTAAACCCTGTTCAACAAGTGGCTGAGGTTTCTAAACATTTGGCGGAGACGATTTCACGCGGGGATGATAGCGACGAAACAACTGTCGAAAATCCTCATGCTACTGAAAAAACGAAGAAATGGGAAACATTTAGTCCTACATATTCCGAAGGCGATGTTAAAGCCTCTAAAAAATGGAATGTGGCCGCGACATATTCAATTTATGGAATTGGTGCAGTAGGAATCGTTGGAGCCGGATACGGAATTCAATCATTGAGAAGATTATTAAAGAGGAAATAATTTCCTCTTTTTTCTTACAATAAATAAAGTGATAAAAATATTTGATTCAATTGATGGTATTTCAGGAATCGGTCCTAAAAGATTGCAAGCTCTCCATAATCTAGGTATTTTCAATGTTAATGATATGTTGACTTATTATCCTTCTAGATACGAAGACATCTCTTCGCAACTCCCATCCCAAACGGAAAATGGCGCAAAAGTTGCATTTCAAGGGACGATTAGTTCGCTTCCGAAGGTTAGATTTTTAGGATCAAAAAGATCTATGACTGATTTTGGATTGTTAGTGGAGCACGACAATATTCGTGTCACTTTTTTTAATCAACCATGGGTTGTTAAGAATCGACAAATTGGCGATACCGTCGCAGTATTCGGGACTTACGACAAAAATCGACAATCCCTATCTGCAACCAAAGTATTAACTGATATTGATGATTCAGACATTCAAGTGATTCACCCGGTTTCAAAGGATATTAATCAAAAAACTTTAACTCAGTTAATCGAAAATACTTATGCCAAATATCGAAACGATATTGTAGATATTGTCCCAAAACATATCGTTTCTCAATACGGTTTGATGAATCGAAAAGAAATGATTGAGTCGATGCAATTTCCTAAAACTAAATTTCAAGCTAATCAGGCGACGAAGTCAGCAATGTTTGAAGAGTTCTTTTTGTTTCAAATGCGGATTCAACTTCTAAAGTATCAGCAACGAGAGAATTATGGAAGGCAAATCATCATTGATCAAAAACTTTTAGATGACTTTATTGCTAAATTACCGTTTCAGTTAACTGAAGCCCAATTGAACGCGACTAGAGAAATTTTGAATGATATGTCGCGCCCAATTCATATGAACCGATTGGTTCAAGGCGACGTTGGTTCTGGAAAGACGGTTGTGGCGGCTATTGCTATTTTGGCAGCAGTTAATGACGGTATGCAAGCCGCCTTAATGGCGCCTACGGAAATTCTCGCCACTCAACACGCAAAAACAATTTCTGATTTATATCAACGCGCAGGAATTGGGATGAGAATTGAAATTCTTACTTCTTCGACTAAAAAATCTGTGCGTAAACAATTATTGGAAGATTTAAAGAGTGGGCAAATTAATCTCCTGATTGGAACGCATTCTTTAATTCAAGAAGATGTCGAATTTAAAAACCTAGGACTAGCCGTAATTGATGAGCAGCATCGTTTTGGAGTTAACCAACGAGCTATTTTAAGAAAACAAGGTCAAAATCCAGATATTTTAGCTTTAACAGCTACGCCAATTCCTCGAACTCTAGCTATTACAGCTTATGGTGAAATGGATGTTAGTTCGATTAAACAACTACCTAAAGGCCGAAAACCAATTAAAACTTTCCGCGGTTCGATGAATGAAATTGACCAGATTTACAAATGGGTTCATCAAGAAGTAAAACAAAATGGTGCCCAAGTTTATGTTGTCACTCCTTTAGTTGAAGAGTCTGAAAAAATAGAAGCTCAAGATTCGGTTGCAACTTACGAATACATAAAAAACGAATATCCAGATTTAAGAGTGGGTCTTTTACACGGACGAGTGTCACCAGAAGAAAAACAAAAAACACTTTCGGAATTCAAGAACGGTCAAATTGATGTTTTAGTTTCAACGACTGTTGTAGAAGTTGGCGTTGACGCTCCTGAAGCGACAATCATGATTGTGTTAGATGCGGATCGATTTGGATTATCCACCTTGCATCAATTACGGGGCCGAGTGGGACGCGGTGAGAAGCAGAGTTACGCCGTATTAGTCGCTGATCCTAAAACTGATTACGGACAACAAAGGTTAGATGCGCTGGTTGCGACCACTGATGGGTTCGAGTTGTCCCAAAAAGACTTAGAACTTCGAGGACCAGGAGATATTATCGGTGTAAAACAATCGGGGATGCCTGATTTTAAGGTTGGTGATCCGATTAAAAATTTGGACGTTATGGAAGAGGCGCAACGTGCAGCAATTGATACAATCTCTGAGCCTAATTGGGATTCAAAACCCGACAATCAAGTATTGGTAGAATATTTATCAGAAACAATGGAAAGATATAAGGATTTCGACTAATGTCAGAAAAACAATTTACAATCGCGGTTGATGCGATGGGCGGAGATTTCGCTCCTGAAGAAATCGTTGCCGGTGCATTAATGGCCCGTGATAAGTATGAAAATATTAAAATTCAATTATTTGGACAAACCGAAAAAGTTAAACCATTAGTTACTAATGATCAAAGAATTGAAATTATCGAAGCGCCAGAAGTTATCGAAATGGGCGAAGAACCAGTAAAAGCTATTCGTCGAAAAAAAGAATCATCCCTCGTTTTAGCCGCTAACGCCGTAAAAGAGGGAACTGCAGACGCATTGTTCTCTGCCGGAAATACCGGTGCGTTATTGGCTGCTTCAATTTTTATTGTTGGACGAATTCCTGGTGTCAAAAGGCCAGCCTTACTAACTGTTTTGCCATCAATTAAGAATCCAAAACGTCCTTGGGTGTTAATGGATGTTGGTGCCAACGCAGAAAGCAAGCCAACTTATCTCTATCAATTTGGAATTCTTGCTGATTTTTACTCTCGCAAGATGGTTGGGGTAGAAAAGCCGGAAGTTAAATTATTGAACAATGGTGCTGAAGAAGATAAGGGTGACCAAGTCCATATTGCCGCACACCAGTTGCTAAAAAATTCCGACCTTAATTTTCAAGGTAACATCGAAGCTCGTGAATTGTTGGATGGGTCCGCGGATGTGGTAGTTGCTGATGGTTTTTCTGGTAATGCCGCTTTAAAGTCAATTGAAGGAACTGCTCTCAATATTTTTGGTGCCTTAAGTGACACCATTAAAAACGGAGGATTAAGAACAAAGCTCGGTGGTTTATTGGTTAAACCAGCTTTGAAGAAATTCGCTTCAGTTTTGGATTATAATAATGCAGGTGGCGCTGTAATTTTAGGGGTTAACGCTCCTGTTGTTAAGACGCACGGATCTGCAAAAAGATTAGCCGTTTCCAACACTATCGGCCAAATCCGAGAGATGTTAGAAACGAACATTGTTGGTGAAGTTAAGGCTTATGTCGAAAATAATGATGCAACCTTTAACCCGCCAGTTGGAGAGAATGAGGAATAATGAAAAAAGATAAAGATCAAATATATAACGAATTAGTCGATGAAATCTCAAAGCGCTTTGATTTGTCGAAGGATAAAATTACGCCTAATTTGAATTTCATAACTGATGTTGATGCTGACTCTATCGATTTCGTGGAACTCGTTCTTGAATTGGAAGATATGTATCAATTGGAAATTCCTGATGAAGTGGCTGAAAAGCTAATCACTCTTCAAGAAACTGTTGATTATATCTACCAAAATCAAGGTGAATAAATTAACCGCAAAAATTGCGGTTTTTATTTTCTACAAACAAAAAATATTAAAGCTGGAAACCTCAGTATTTCTACTGAGTTCAAGGAGAAAACAATGCTTAAATTTATCAAATCGAATCAAACATTAGGAGTGACGCTTTTTGCCGCCACTTTTTTTATTGCTGCCTGGGCCAATATTAACGTAGCCCTGGTTATTGAATTACCGTTTCATATTCCTTTTACGCCCCAAAGTTTTCATGTGACTTTCACTGCTGGAGACTTCGTTTTTCCAATGGCGTATATCTTGAATGATTTGGCCGCTGAATTCTTTGGAAAAAGAAAAGCTATTATGGTTACCGTTTCTGCCAATTTAACTTATCTATTTTTCTCAGTCACAACTTATCTTGCTACCATGATCCCTAACGAAAGCCCTGAAATGACTAAGGCCATGCAAGATATCTTTGCGTTCTCACCACGCGTCGCTATTTCATCAATCCTCGCTTTGTTATTGGGAACTTCTCTAAATGCAATCATTTTTAATACCATGAAAGACCGTGGCTTCGGTTTCAAATCGCGTGCCTGGGTTTCTACTTTATTTGGTGAAGTATCAGATGCGACTTCAGTTTCGTGGTTAATGTTCGGTGGCCTTCCATTTTTGCAAAACGTTCCTGGATTAAATGAAATTTATCCAGCTACGGTTATTTGGTCGATGGTTGCCACTCAAATTGTTATCAAGCTTGCTCTTGAAGCCTTCATGCTTCCTCATACGCACCGAATTGCTAGAAATCTCCATAAACAAATGGGAGATTCTCAAATTGCGTAAGATTTTAATTACTGGAGCTTCCAATGGGATTGGACTTGCAATTGCTGAAACGTTAATTTCAAACGGAGATTTTGTCTATAACGTTGATATTGTCCCCCCTGAAAAAACATGTTCAAATTATCGGTATATTGAATCTGATTTGTCCAAACTAGACTCTTTTGAAGTACCTAGCGATATTGATATCTTGATTAACAATGTCGGTGTTTCTGATAAAAGTACAAGACTCGTGGACTTGACTTGGGATCAAATTTTTAACCTAGTGAATGTCAATTTTGTTGGACAAATGTTTCTCAGCCGACAAGTCATTCAAACCTGGCTAGAACTTAATAAAAAAGGCCTCATTTTGACAGTTTCTTCGATCGCCTCTTATTTGGCTGGGGTAGGTGAGGGAAGCGTCTATACTTCTTTAAAACATGCTCAAAACGGATTAATTAAAGGACTCGCCGCGGAATACGGTCCTTTTGGAATTAGAAGCATTGGATTGGCCCCAGGAGCCGTAGATACGGCCATGAATTCCTATATGTCTTCGACCGAAATGGAGGCAGTTTCTGATGTTATTCCGCTACGCAGATGGTCTACTCCGCAAGAAATAGCAATGGCGGCTAAATGGTTAGTTTCAGAAGAAAATACTTTCATGAATGGAACGACCTTGATATTAGACGGTGGTGACACGATATTTAAATGACGCACCAAATCTTAATGTAAGCAAATGAATCTATGATTCATGTTGCGCGCTTATGCAGAGCTTTATTTGGGCTGCGGAATTTATGCAACGCTAAGTGATGACTTAGTGAGCGAAGCGAACTTAGTCAGAACTTATCCCCTTCGGGGACGAGAACTTGCGAGCAAGTACGCTGCTAAGTAGGGCCTCATAAATAACAACAGCTCTTACTTACAAAATGGAAAATAAAGTTCAACTTACAATCTGGTCCTCAATATTTTCAACTGCGCTTCTAATCGCTTTGAGAACGAATAACTCTACTTCAGGAGTCGTGATTTCAGGCACGTATTTATTGAGTGGGTTGTTTTTTCTGGCCTACTTCTATTTTGCAATCCAAGTTATTCGACAAATAAAAAATAAGTGGCAGGTAATTATTCCTTATTCTGATATCTTGTTGACCTTCATTTATGTCATGTTAGTGATTGTCGAACCTATTCAAGCCATTCGCATCAACCCACTTTACCTTGTCCCAGTAATATTGAAACTCGTCATGCCCCTGTTTTATTACATGTTTATACGTGACAAGAGCTATTCGCACAGAACAGAGGATTAAAAGTGTTCATCAACAAGTGAGTAATTTATAATGTTAGGGTAGGAGAAAATAAATGGCTAAATTAACTGTTAAAGACCTTGATGTTAAAGGCAAAAAAGTTTTGATGCGCGTTGATTTCAACGTGCCGATTAAAGATGGTGTAATCGGAAACGACAATCGTATCGTTGCCGCACTACCAACTATCAAATATGTCCTTGAACAAGGCGGAAAATTAGTGTTATTCTCACACCTTGGACGTATTAAGTCTGAGGATGATAAAGTTGGATTAACCCTTGAACCAGTTGCGGCTCGTTTGTCTGACTTACTAGGACAACCAGTTGAGTTTGTTGACAAAACTCGTGGTACTGAATTAGAAGAAGCTATTGATGCGTTGCAAGATGGGCAAGTTTTGATGGTTCAAAACACTCGTTATGAAGACTTCGTCGATGGAGTTGAAACCAAGTACGAATCTAAGAATGATCCTGAATTGGGTAAGTATTGGGCTTCTCTTGGTGACGGGATTTTCGTTAATGATGCATTCGGTGTTGCTCACCGTGCGGCTGCTTCAAACGTTGGTATTGCTGAAAATGTTGCTCAAACTGCCGCTGGTTTCCTAATGGAAAAGGAAATCAAGTTCTTAGGTGAAGCTGTTGAAAATCCAGTTCGTCCATTCGTTGCCATTATCGGTGGCGCAAAGGTTTCTGACAAAATTGAAATTGTTAAATCTCTTTTGGATAAAGCTGACAAAGTTATTATCGGCGGTGGAATGGCTTACACCTTTGATGTTGCTAATGGCAAGTCAATTGGAAATTCTTTGTTCGAAGAAGACAAAGTGGAATTAGCTAAGGAATTAATTGCTTCTGCCGGTGACAAACTGGTTTTGCCGGTTGATGCCGTTGCAGCAAGCGCATTCTCAAATGATGCTGATACTTATATTGCTGAAGACGGCATTAAAGACGGCTACATGGGTCTTGATATCGGACCTAAGTCAATCGAATTGTTCGAATCAGTAATCAAGGATGCTAAAACTATCGTTTGGAACGGACCTATGGGTGTCTTTGAAATGCCTAACTTTGCTAAGGGTACTTTGGCAATTGGTGAAGCTCTGGTTAAAGCAACTGAAGAAAATGGCGCAACTACGATTGTTGGTGGTGGAGATTCTACGGCTGCCGTTCAACAACTTGGCGTTGCAGACAAATTGAGTCACATTTCTACTGGTGGTGGAGCATCTCTCGAATATCTTGAAGGAAAAGTTCTTCCAGGCATCGCCGCTATTTCTGATAAGTGATTACTTAACGAACGTAGTGAGTTTAGTTAAGAACTATACACTTTGTGTGCAAATGACTTCCTGCAACTTTTTGCGGATTACAGTCAGAATTTAAGTGGAATGCTTCATAAAGTCTGGGGTTTCGTATCCCAGACTTTTTTACATACAAAAATTTTCTAAGTTAATAGTGGAATACAATTGATTTAATAAATAAGGTAAGGATTTCAAAAAAGTGAGACAAACAGTTTATCTAGTTCGGCACGGACAAACGCTATTTAATCAACTGCATAAAATTCAAGGGGCTAGCGATTCACCGTTAACGGATTATGGAATTTCTCAGGCTAAAATCGCTAAAAAATACCTAGAAGATAATGACATTAATTTTGATGCTGCTTTTTCTTCAACCCAAGAAAGAGCAGTCGATACTTTGGAGTTGCTCACTGATCAGCCATATCAAAGGCTCAAAGATTTTAAAGAATGGAACTTCGGAGTTTTTGAATCCGAGAGCGAAGCACTAAATCCCAAACACCCAGGGAAAAACTCGTATGGTGATTTCTTTGTTGAATATGGCGGTGAATCAGTTAATCAAGTCGCAAACAGAATGAACACCGGTTTAAGAAAATTATTTGAGGACAAAACCAATAAACAAATTCTGGTTGTTACTCATGGGGGTGCTATGCATGCGTTTAGACTAGCTAATCTGCATGATAATGATCCTGAACGATTGGCGGTACCGAATTTAGCATTTATGGTTTTTGAATACGATGATATTCTGGATGAGTTTTTCTTAAAAGAAGTGGTTCAGCATGATTTTTCGCAACTAATTTAATCTAATAAAAAACGGTGTTTGTCAACTTAAGACAAACACCGTTTTTTATTTATTAGAAGAACCACATATAAAAGATTGCAGCTAAAGCTCCTCCGAATAGTGGAGCTGTTCCGGGAACGATTAACCCATATTTCCAATCTGGGTTGGTTTTGTTTTTGATGGGTAGCATCCAATAAGCAATTCTTGGTCCCATATCACGAGCCAAGTTCATCGCAAACCCAGTAGTTCCACCTAAACTCATACCGATTGCCCAAACCAGAAAACCAATTCCCAGTGGTGCAAGTCCATTTGTGTGGACATTTGCCGAAATGCCGAGGATCGATAAAATAAAGACAAAAGTAGCGAAGAACTCGATGAACCAATTTAGAGGAAGATTTCGAACTGCGGGAGTGGTCGAGAAGGCCGTTCTTAACCTAACCGGATCAATATCGCTCGAAGCATCAAACTGATCTTTATATAGGACATAAACAATTAGTGAAGCAATAATCGCTCCCAAGATGTCCGCAATGGAATAAACGATTGCTTGTAAAATTGAAGCGTTTCCTAATACCACTTGAGCAACTGCCATAGAAGGATTGATGAAAACATCTCCAAATATCCAAAGAGAAACGGAAATACCAAATCCCCAAGTACTAATGGCAAATAGTTCCCCTTGACCTTTGAACTTTGATTTGTTCAACAACACAGCAGAATTAACGCCAACTCCAAATAAAATCATTAAACCTGTGCCGAAAAATTCAGCTAAAAAACGATGTAACGTGATATCCATTTTCACTCCTTGATAATCTTTTAATAATATATCAGTCAAAGGCAGATGTGACAACTTTTTCCGTATAATATGAATAATCTTTAAAGGAGAATTATGGAAACAGAAAATAAACTAAATAGAACGTTCGGATTCTGGTCCGCCATTTCGATGGTTATCGGTACTGTTATTGGATCCGGAATCTTTTTCAAACAGGGACGAGTTTTAGCAGAAGCTGGTTCGTCCACAAATGCTATTCTAGCTTGGATTGTCAGTGGCTTTATTGCATTGGCAGGAGCTTTAACTATTTCCGAGTTAGCTTCACGTGTCCCTAAAACTGGTGGACTTTATACATATATCGAAGCTCCTTTTGGTCGGGCAATCGCATTTTTAGCTGGTTGGATGCAAGTAATTTTTTACGGTCCGGCCATGATTGCTGCCGTTGCTTATTTCTTCGGAACACTTCTTTTGAATCTTTTGGGAATACCTCAAGATCACAAGATTCTTGGATTGTCGACCGGTTTGTTGACAGGCTTAGCTACGATATTGTTCATTGCCGCGATTAACCTTTTTGACAACAATGTTTCAAGAAGATTCAATATTGTAACTACCCTTATCAAATTTATCCCAGTCGCTGGACTAATTTTTTACGGTTTGTTCTTCGGCCGCGCAGATGCTCTAGGCCAAACAGTTAATCATATTGCTAATTCGACTGCTAGTTCCGGTTTTGGAGTAGCAATGTTATCTACTTTATTTGCCTATGATGGTTGGGTTATTGCTTCAGCACTCGGTGGCGAAGTTAAGAATTCATCAAAAACTCTTCCCAAAGCCCTTGCAATTGGAATGACTTTTGTTCTTATTGTTTATACTGCAGTTACTTGGGGAGTTTTGAAATCATTGCCTGCACAGGATTTGGTTCATTTGGACACACAAGCCCCATACTACATTGCTACAAAGGCCTTTGGAGATATTGCAGGAAAACTAATGGCTGTCTTTATCTTAGTTTCCGTCATTGGAACTATGAATTCCAAGGTTCTAGGTTTCCCTCGTATTGTGTATGAAATGGCTGTTGAAAATAATTTCCCATTTGCAAAGCAATTCAGCAAGCTTGGACAAAAAACTAAAACGCCTTATGTTGCAGTTATTTTCATAGCAGTTATGGCAATCGTGATGTTGTTCTTAGCTGGAGCACAAGACCTTTCCGATTGGGCCATCTTGTTGACTTATATCTTCTATACAGTTGCTTTCGTCGGATTATTCGTTTTAAGAAAAAAACATATAGGAGACGATTCTGAATACAGAGTACCGTTATTCCCGGTAGTTCCTATCGTGGCTATAGCAGGTTCAATTTTCATCATTACTTCCACTTTAGTTGCAGCCGTTCAAGGTGCAGCGAACAAGGACGCCACACAGCTAATCGGTATTATCATCAGTGTTGTAGTTGTCCTACTTGGTTATCCAGTCTATAAGTACTTAGAACATAAGAATGGACAATCCAACTAAAACACATTGATATTTTGAATTTTTACACTGCCGTCAGATGACGTTTGGTAAGCGAATCTAGTCAAGTAACCTCATATAAAAAGATCCGTTTATTTCTGAACGGATCTTTTTATTTGCCGCGATGGCTTAACTTTTCAATTAATTTAATCAATACATTTCGAGAATCCTCGTCAACTACATCGATAGAATTTAGAATAGATTCGGCGTTTTTAGTGTGCGTTAGTGCTAATTCAACTGTTTTTTGGAGTGCAGATGAATTTTTAACTAAGCTCGCAACGGAAGAAAATTCCTGGTTTTTGACCATTTCCTTGACGCTTGGATTGTCGTCAATTGTATAAAGCAATGGAGCAGTGTAAATACCTCGTTGCAAATCCTGGAATAAAGGTTTTTCGAGATTCTTATCATCTGAAGCATAATCCAGATAGTCATCCATAATTTGGAATGCCATCCCAATTTCAAAACCAAGTGCTTTCATTTGATCAAAAGCTTCTCGATTTTCAATTGCACCAAAACTCGTCGCTAATTCGAACAAAGCCGCTGTTTTACCGTAGATTTGAGAGTAGTAGTCATCAAAGGTGACATCTAAATCAAAACGGTTTCTCTTTTGTATTAATTCACCGTTAAGTATTTGATATAAAGCATTGACGGCCATATTGTTGACTTCGAAGTTTTTAGCGTCGTTAAGAAGCTTATACATTGAAACAAACAATAAGTCACCGGAATAAACAGCAACATCTTCACTATACCGAGCATTGAGGGTTGCTGAACCACGTCTTAAATCAGAGTTGTCAATAATGTCATCGTGAATCAAAGTGGCATTATGTAAAACCTCGACAGAAGCAGCCAGAGTAGTTGAGACATCCGAAATCTCACCATTAAGCATCTTGTTGATTAATAAGGTGATTGTGGGTCGAACCATCTTACCGCTAGTGACACTTTGCCTCACGACACGATATATCGATGGATCGTCGATTTCAATATTTTTTTCGATCTTTTCAGAAACGACTTTTAAATTTTCATTGATTTCTTTTGAAGTTTTTAGAAAGTCAATTGAAGAACTCATTATTTATCAGAGTCCAATTCGTCGTAGCTGATTTGTTTTTCGCCGTACCAAAAGTTTTTCCAAGTTTTCTTAGCAAAACGCATAACCCAATGATCCAAACCAAAGCTATAACTAACACCATTAGCTAGTGCTAGAGATGCGAATGATAATAGGACGCTAGTCAACGTAAATCCATTCACGAAACCAAAAATTAAAGTAACTAAGAATCCAAGTGCTGCTAGAGGTGCTCCGAACAAACCAGCAAGAACACCGAGACCAATAATTACGCTAACGAAATCAGCAGACGCGTTTCCAGTGAAAGTTGGAACATTCATGGAATTACCAACACCTGCATTTATAAAGGCAACACCGACAGCAATTCTAAGTAATAGTGTCCATAGAACATTTCCGCGTCGGCTCACCATACCGAAGAATGGTTCACGTCCGTTTTCCATACGGAAGATTTCGTCATTTAGATACTTGATGATTGAACCACCAGCTTTAATTTGCATGAAGTAGAACAAGTTAATACCGTGTTTTACTAAGTTTGCAAAGAAGCCACCAAAGTTGAAGTGTCCGAATAGGGCAGCTACTGTGTAATGAGAACCAATCGAAACTGCATAACCCCAATCAACACGCTTGAATTTTACTAAAGGCTTACCTTTGATTTCGTTAACGATATTAGCGGCAGCTGCAGTGACCATTGATTCGCCACCTTGCACAGTTTGGGGTGTTGGACCGGCAACGGGATCGACCCATTCAACTGCATCCCCGGCAGCGTAGATGTCATCGAATCCGATAACGCGCATATTTTCATCAACTTTTACTCGTCCACCGCGGCCTTCTTCATATTTGAGACCCCACTTTCCAAGCAAAGATTTGTTTTTAACTCCAGCAGTCCAGATTAATGAACGAGTTGGAAGAGAAGAGCCGTCTTTGAACAAAACGGAGTTTTCAGTAACACCAGTTACTTGAGCACCTTTTTGAATAGTTACGCCGTGATCTGTCATGTAGCGCTCAGCTTTGTCAGCTAAGTTTCGGTCAGTCAACATATTCAAAATAGTTGGTGCCGCTTCAAGCATGGTTAACTTGATATCGTCTGGGTTTAGTTTAGTTTCCTTTGCAATCACTTCACGCCATTCGATTAATTCACCAACTAATTCAACACCGGTAAATCCGCTGCCGACAATCATAATATTTAGCATTTCTTCACGCTTAACTGGATCGGCTTCGAGAGATGCATCTGTGATTACTTCACGGAGATGTTCGCGGATAGCTAAAGCTTGTTCGAAAGACCAAAGTTCGTATCCGTATTCTTTAACTCCTGGAGTTCCAAAGTCGTTGCTTTCGCCGCCGGTTGCTACTAGTAGTTTTTCATAAGGAATTTCACCTTGATTGGTAGTGATGATCTTTTTCTTGGCGTCAACTTTTGTAACTTCTGCAGTGACAACTTTCACGTTTGGAGTTTTGTGGAACCATTCACGTAAATCTTCTTGAACATGATCAGGCATTACACGTTCAGCAGCCACTTCGTGCAATTCAGTCATGTAAGTCATGAAACTGTGTTTGTCGACAACAACCACTTGATAATCTTTATTATTTTTTAGTTTTTTTGCAATTTTTTTCGCACCGAAAATACCGGAAAAACCAGCACCTACGACGACGACGTTTTTCTTTTCTGACATATAAAAAAATCCTCTTCTAAATAATGAAACTTATATACAATCATAATATAGTTCTATGACTCAAACCTCAAACAATTCGGGAGTTTCAGTGGAAAAATTGGCATTTAATTATGAAAATAAACCAATTTTTAACAATCTCAATATAAATTTCTCAAAAAACCATTGGACGGCAATAATCGGTTCTAATGGGTCCGGTAAAACCACGCTATTAAGACTGATTGCTGGTTTAGAAGAAGCCACCAGTGGCACGATAAATACTTTTGGACAAAAACCATCAGTCGTTTTTCAAAATCCGGACACCCAGTTTTTCAGTAATACAGTTGAAGACGATATTGCGTTTACTTTGGAAAATATGAAAGTTAACCCCTCAAAGATGAGCGGCATTATTCAAACTACGCTAAACAGTTTTGGAATAGCTGAATTGGCCAAAAAAAATCCACAGGAATTGTCTGGCGGACAAAAACAAAAAGTCGCGTTGATTTCGGCTATTGTCTCTAATTCTGAAATTTTATTGCTGGATGAAGTGACATCGATGCTCGATCCTTACGACCGGCAGATAATTTTAGAAACAATCCGCAATCTTACTGGCCAAACAATTATTTCGATTTCCCATGACGCAGAAGAAATCATGATGGCTGATACTGTAGTTGTTTTAAAAGATGGAAAGGTCATCGCCCAAGACGCGCCAGTTAAAATCCTGAGTGACAAAAAAATAGTCAAAGACAATCATTTGCCAATTTCCAAGCAATCGATTTATTCACCGTTATTTAATGGCAAAATTCCTAAAAAAGTCTTGGAGGTATTGTAATGTCAATCATTTTTAATGATGTCTCATTTAAATATGAGAGCTACGTCACATTACAAAATATCTCGACTACGATTCCAGAAAATAAGACCACGGTTATTATTGGAAAAACAGGCTCTGGTAAATCTACTTTCATTAATTTAGTGGACGGCTTATTACTTCCGGATAGCGGGAATATTGTAGTTGATGATTCAGAAGTGACTAGAAAAACCAAAGAAAAAGCTCTCGCTAATATTCGTCGGAAAATTGGTTTCGTGTTTCAACAACCGCACAAGCAGCTTTTCGCAAATTCAGTACTTGAGGATGTTTCTTTTGCTTTAAAGAATTTTTCAATGGATTTAAGTTTGGCCAAAAAGACGTTAGATCGAATTGATTTCCCAAACGACTTAAGAGAAAATTCAGTTTTTGATTTATCACTCGGCCAACAACGAATGGTGGCGGTAGCGGGAGTTATGGCTTACCAACCTAAATATTTGATATTCGACGAACCCACTTCAGGGCTTGATCAAGAAAATAAAGAAATCGTTTTTAAACAAATTACTACTGCCCCACAAACTAAAATAATAGTCACCCATGATTTGGATACTTTTTTGCCGATTGCCGACAATATTCTTGTTTTTAACCAGGGTCAAATTTATAAACAGGGAACCTACGACCAAATCTATGGCCAACATGATGAATTAATTTCGCGACCCACTTTTCAAAGAGTGGCTGATGTTTTAGGACTAGGGGTGGTTCATTCTGTCGAGGAATTAGGAGGAAGGATTAAATGAATACCAATCTTTTTGGTCGTTTTATTGACACTAACTCCTTTATTCAACGCTTAGATCCAAGATTCAAAATTGTTGTCAATTTGCTATTCACGATTTCGGTAGTTTTATTGAATCGCCCTTTATCGCTGTTGGTCGCAGCAGTTTTCGTTCTATTAGTCGTTAGTTTGAGCCGGATTTCTTTAATTAATTACATAATTGGACTTAAATTAATTATTGGAATTGTCATTTTTTCGGCGGCTCTCCAACTAGTTTTTATTCGTCCAACTGCCACTCAGGATCTTTTATTTAATATTTACGGGTGGACAATCTCTAAAACAGCAATCAATAATTCCATAGTTGTCTTGGTACGTTTTGTCTTGATGATTATTTTGACAACCGCTTTTACGGCGTCTACTTCTAGTTCTCAAATCGCTGAGGCAATTAGAAAACTTTTCTTGCCGCTAGAAAAAATTAAAGTCCCAGTTGAAAATTTCTCGTTAATGATTTCTATCGCCATCCGTTTTATTCCAATTATCGGCGATGATTATAAAACGATTGTTAATGCTCAAAAATCTCGTGGTTTAAACTTCTATACCGGCGGGCTAATCAAGAGAATGAAAGCCTTTTATCCGATTATCGTGCCGTTACTTGTTCAAAGTATCAATCATGCTTTGAATTTGGCTGATGTCATGACTGCACGTGGATTTGTAGATTCTAAAAATAGAACACATTTTCATCAACTGCATTTAACCAAAAGAGATTATCTAAGCGCTGTGGTGGTGACGAGTTTTATCATTGCAATCATTTTTTTAAATTATGCAAAACTATAAAATTACAATCGCATACGACGGGCACGATTTTGAAGGCTTCCAAACTCAAAATAGACCAGGTTCAAGAACTGTCCAAGATGAACTTAATAAGGCGGTAAACATTTTGGCAAAAAAAGCCGAACTTGAGGAACCGATTAAGGTTATTGGAGCTTCAAGAACCGATTCCGGAGTTCACGCAAACGGACAAGTTGCTAATTTTCATTTTCCTTATGAGATGGAAGCTTATCAAATGTCACTGGCTCTGAATTCGATTTTGCCGGGCGATATTTCAATTAAAAAAACCGAGCTAGTTGATGATGATTTTCATGCTCGTTTTAGCGGACACTCCAAAAGATATTATTACCGTGTGTCTTTAGATGATTTCATTAATCCTTTTAAACGTTTTTACACAGCTCATTATTATTGGAAATTAGATTTGTCTAAAATCCAAATTGCGCTCCCGGATTTACTCGGCGAACATGACTTTGCTTCTTTTGCAGCGGCAGGTAATCAGACTGAAAATACGATTCGCACAATTACCAGGGCCGATATGGAATTCAACCAAAAAGAAAATGAAATTGTCTTCACTTTTGAGGGAAACGCATTTGTCTACAACCAGATAAGAATTATGGTTGGCGTCCTGCTTGAAATAGGTAATAATAAGAGAGAAGTTCACGACATCTTGAGATTGTTTGAAGTCAAAGACCGACAACAAGCGAGATTCACTGCTCCGGCAAGTGGACTATATTTAGACGAGGTGTTTTATGGATGAAGTAATTCAATCAGTACAGTTATTTTTACCAAACGAAGGGCAAGAGAATGAGAACGATTTACCAAGTGTTGCGGTAGTTAATATTTACCATCCAACGCAAGTTGATGCTATCGGCTTGGCTGAAGGTGTTGAAGATCAAGATTTCCAGCCATTCGCTGAAGATGTTGAACAATATGCCGGATATAAACCAATGGTTATGTCTCAAGATGCATTGTTCCTTGTGGGAAATGAGTTTTTCACAAATGTTGAACATGCCCAATTGCCTGACTTGGTTATTATTTTTGATGATGAATTAAAAGGCTTTATGCCATTCCCGTTGCAGGAATTAGCGGCATTTATGAATGGATACGCTAATCAAGGACCAATGGTCGAACCTACTAGACAAGAGATGAATGATTTCTTACGTCTTCAAACTAAGGAAAATGAGTTGGTAGACAATCCTGAGCTCCAAAAAGCTCTAGATTTAAACGAATTAACTGACGATAACATGGAAGAAATGCTTAAAGAAGCAACTTTTCTTACGCCAGTTCGTCTAGGAAAAAAGAACCTTAAAAAATCACAAATTGATTTCTTCTTACTGACTATCGACGACGAAGAAAAGTCTAATTTTATGCCATTATTTACGGATTGGGGTCATTTGAATAGTTGGTATTTTTCACAATCGGGTGAAGGTTTCAAAAAGGCTAAAGATCATGAAATTGCTGCTATTCCTTTAGATCAAGTTTATGGAGTGATTGATAATGCTGATTCAAACATTCAAGCGGCTGTCATTAACCCTGTAACTAACGATTTTGTAATACAATTAGAGGCTGATAACGAAGACTAATTAGGTCTATTTAAGGAGAAAATATGGATTCACAAGGTTTACAACAACAAATGGCTTCCACACGTTCAATTAACAAGTGGTCAATGATATTAAGTATTGCTACTGTAGTATTAGTTGTTCTGTTCTACTCAACAATTATTCCAGCGGCGGCGATTGCAGAATATAATAATTCTGCACCATCTGCTGCTCTAGCCGGATTGGGATGGTTTGGGATTTTAAGTTTGCTACTTGCATTCGTTGCAGGAATTGCAAACTTTGTCGTAAAAATCATTGCCGCAGTTAAGAACAATAACTATGCTATTAAAGAAGTTTATAGAAAGTCAGGTCAAGGGGATGCGGCTGGAATTCTTTCAATTCTTGCTGTCTTCTTCCTTGGATTAATCTTCTCGATCATTATTTTTGTTCAAACAAAAAATGTTTTGCAACAAGAAGTTGAAATTGAAGACTAATCTTCAGACAACAAAAAGCCCCGTGTTCATTTTTCAGAACATGGGGCTTTTTTGATTAGTTTTTTGCAGCTGAGAGAACAACCTTGTTATCAACTAAATCCGCATTGATATTTTTAACATCAGGATTATCCAAATAGATATCAGCAATCTGGTCTTCAAGAGTATCTTGAACTAATCGACGCAAAGGACGAGCACCCATTTCTGGAACATATCCTTTGTCGACCAACCATTCAATCACTGTTTTATCCGGTTTAATATTTAGACCTCTTTCGCCAATCATAGAATTGATATTTTCAATCATATTATTAACGATTTGACTTAAGGCTTTTTTATCAAGTGGTTGGAACTCGACAATCGCGTCGAAACGATTTAAGAATTCAGGTTTGAAGTAGTTTTTCAGTTTGTCTACAAGAACTGCTTTTTCATCTTGAACATCATCGTTGCCGAAACCAACAGCCCCGGCCGTGGTATCACCAGTACCAGCATTAGATGTTGCTATAACAATAGTGTCTTTGAAACTTACAACGTGGCCTTGGGAATCAGTTAGGCGGCCATCATCTAAAATCTGCAAAAACATGTTCAAAACATCCTTATGGGCTTTTTCGATTTCGTCCAAAAGAATTAACGAATACGGATGACGACGAACCTGCTCAGTCAATTGTCCAGCCTCTTCATAACCAACATATCCAGCTGGAGCCCCGATCATTTTAGAAATAGAATGAGGTTCCATGTATTCGGACATATCAAAGCGAATCATCGCATCTTCAGAACCAAACATTTCTTTTGCCAGTTGTTTTGCGGTTTCCGTTTTTCCAACACCGGTAGGGCCAACAAACAAGAAACTTCCAATTGGACGGCCGGACTTAGTTAGTCCAACTCGGTTACGACGAATAGCCTTAGCAACCGTAGATACGGCTTTATCTTGTCCAATTACATGAGACTGCAAATTACCTTCAAGATTTTTAAGTTGAGTGGAATCATTTTCACTTAATTCGTTTACTGGAATCTTGGTTTTTTCTTCAATGACATCCAATAAGTCTTTTACGGTAATGTCGCGGCTAACTTTTTCCTTATTCTTCGAGGCTAATTCCTTTTGCTTTTCTAGGCTAGCAGTTTGATTTTGCCAGTAGAGAGCCTGTTCAAAGTTTTCAGAATCGGCGGCTTTTTGTTTTTCAATTTGAGCGTTATCAATTTTCTTTTGAATTTCACTCTCATCAATCAACTCCAAACGTAAATTTCTTTTTGAACCAACTTCATCAATTAAATCGATTGCCTTGTCCGGCAAGAAGCGATCATTAATATAACGAGTTGACAACTTAACAGCTTGTTCTAAAACCTCATCGGGATACTTTACTTGATGGAATTCTTCGTACTTTGGACGAATGCCTTTTAGAATTTCTACAGTTTCGGCTTCTGTTGGTTCATCAACTTGGACCGGTTGGAATCGACGAGCCATAGCACCGTCTTTTTCAATCTTTCGATATTCATTTAAGGTTGTGGCACCCACCATTTGGAACTCACCACGGGCAAGCGCAGGCTTTAAGATGTTTCCAGCGTCCATCGAACCCTCTTGAGATGAGCCAGCACCCATGATTTCATGAACTTCGTCAATGAACAAAATGATGTTTTTAGCATCCGAAACTTCTTGAATCAAACGTTGCATTCGTTGTTCGAATTGTCCGCGCATGCTTGTTCCTTGAACCATTGAAACCATATCCAAGCGGTAAACTTCTTTTCCAACTAATTTTTCTGGAACTTCACCGCTCACAATTGACAAAGCCAATCCTTCAACGACCGCCGTTTTACCAACACCAGGTTCTCCAATTAAGACTGGGTTGTTCTTGGTGCGACGATTCAAAATCTCAATCACACGATTAATCTCATCGTCTCGTCCGATAACTGGATCGATTTTGCCGTTTCGAGCAAGTTCGGTTAAGTTGATTCCGTATTCATCTAGCAGAGTACGAGGTTTTTTCGGTTTACGAGAATTGTCGCCGCCGTTGTTACCGTTATTGATTTGACCAGGATTCATGAACATCATGCCGCCATTTTGTTGCATGCGCATAAGTTCTTCATCGGTGAGTCCGCCGTTTAATTGACGGAAAATATCATCCAAATTGAATCCGTTATTTCCATTATTATTATCAGCCATTGGTACCTCCCAATAATGTTTGACCATATTTGACCATTAATAGAATTATACACCTTAGTCAGTATTGGTCAAAGTTTTTTTCTGTTAAGATTTGGTTATATAACTGGGGAAGAAAATGGACTATCAAAAGTTACTAGAAGATCTTCGAGGAGGAGTTATAGATGAGTTCGAGCTTGAATCGGATCAATATAACGATTTCTATGAAGTTTGGAAAAATTACCACCATCGAGGTGATATTAAAGGGATTGCCGGACGATTAGGAAAAATCAAATATGTCAGACAATGAAAGACATTTCTTGTAAGCGTTTACATTTTAATTTACATAAGATATAATTATTTAGTAATTTATTTGGAGGAATACAATAATGGTTTCAAAAGAATACAAAGTCGTTGCTGAATCTGGAATTCACGCACGTCCTGCAACAATGTTAGTTAAGAAAGCTTCTGAATTTGAATCAAAGATTACTTTGAAGTTCAATGATAAAGAAGTTAATCTTAAGTCAATCATGGGTGTAATGAGCTTAGGTGCCGGACAAGGTGCTGAAATCGAAATCATCGCCGAAGGTACTGATGAAGATGCTGCTCTCGCAGGATTAGAAGAAACTTTGAAGAGTGAAGAACTCATCTAATTTTTTAAATTGACTTCTCAAATTTGAGGGGTCATTTTTTGTATTTAAATAAAGGAAAAAGAGGAATTAAACATGTCAGAAGAATATATGCAAACAGTTATGATGATCATCATGTACGGTGGAAATGCCAAGGCACTTTCGATTGAAGCAATCAATGCTGCAAAAGAGGGTGATTTTGAAAAAGCCGCTGCAAAGTTGAAGGAAGCTGATGAATCAATCCACGAAGCTCACAACTCACAAACTGCAATGCTTACGAATGATGCGAACGTTGCCAACGGTGAAGAAGGAGAACTAACTCCAATTACTTTATATATGGTTCATGCACAAGATCACATCATGAATGCCATCACTTTCCGTGATTTAGCTGAAGAAATTATTAATCTTCACATCAAAATCGCTGAAAAATGAGAAACCTCATTTACAAGCTAATTAAGTGGTATCTACTAAGAAAAAGGGGTGTGAAAATGGTTAAAAGTGTTAATGATCCTAATGAAGGATACAGAATGCCAGATGGCTTCATGTGGGGGGCAGCCAATGCGGCTCACCAATTTGAAGGTGCCTGGGATGTTGATGGAAAAGGTGTTTCAATTGCCGATGTAATGCTCGCAGGAGCTGAACCATGGGAAGGAGAAGTACCTGCTAAGTATAAAGAAGTTACCGAAGAATCTTTAAAAACTAAGCACCGTGTTGTTACTGATGAAGTTGAAGCAGGCGGAAATTATCCAAACCATCGTGGAATCGATTTCTATCACACGTATAAAGAAGATTTTGCTTTGATGAAGGAAGCCGGTTTTAATTCTTTCCGTACATCAATTGCATGGACACGTATTTTCCCAAATGGTGATGATGCGCAACCTAATGAAGCAGGTTTGAAGTTCTATGATGAAATGTTCGATGAAATGGTTCGCCTTGGAATCGAGCCTGTCGTTACTTTGAATCACTTTGAAATGCCGTATAATTTGGTAACAAAGTATGGCGGATGGCGTAACCGCGAATTAATTGGATTCTTTGAAAAATACGCTAGAACTGTTCTTGAACGTTTCGGAGATCGTGTTTCGTTCTGGATGACGCATAACGAAATCAATAACCAGGCTCAATGGTTTGATGATCATCCAATGCTCCAAAACTCTGGGCTCAAGGACTATGCACAAGAAGATGCCGAGGAATTAATGTATTTGTCTTCACATCATGAATTAGTTGCAAGTGCTTTGGTCGTTAAGGCCGCTCATGAAATCAAGGAAAAAGTTGGGAATCCTAAGTTGCAAATGTCTAACATGATTGCAATGAATCCAATTTACCCACATACACCAAATCCGGAAGACCAAGTTTCTGGTATGCGTGCTATGCAACAGACTTATTGGTGGGGCGATGTGGCCGCTTGGGGTCACTATCCTGAATGGCTATTGAAGTATTTTGAACACAAGAATTTCAAAATCGATATTACTGAAAGTGATAAGAAAATCTTGGCTGAAAATACTGTGGATTATGTTTCATTCAGTTATTACATGAGTAATGTTGTTGGTGAATTTGCCGAACCATACCTTGATATGGATTGGCAAGCAAACACTTTCCCTAATGATTATCTTCAAAAGTCAGATTGGGGATGGCAGATTGATCCGATCGGACTTCGTTGGGCTTTGAATTGGATGTGGGATCGTTGGCACAAGAAGATGCTTATTGTTGAAAACGGATTTGGAGCTTACGACAAATTAGAAGCGGATTTCGAGGTTCATGATCCATACCGTATTTCTTATCATCACGACCATATTTTGAATATGGAACGTGCCGTAGCGATTGATGGTGTGCCTTTGTATGGATACCTACCATGGAGTGGAATTGATATGATTTCTGCAAGTACTGGTGAAATGGCAAAGCGTTACGGATTTATATATGTCGACCTTGATGACAAAGGTGAAGGTTCAGCAAAACGCTACAAAAAAGATTCATTTAATTGGTACGAAAAAGTAATTAAATCTAATGGTGAAGATATCGCCGAATAGTTGGAAAGCCCTGTTTATAGGGCTTTTTTACTACCTTGAAAATGGTGAGATGATATAATTTTTAGGTTAATGAACGGTTTAATTGAAAGTTTAAAAAACCAGTTTGGCATCTCATTTCAAAATATTGATTTATTAAAACAAGCATTCACTCATGGAACCTATTTGCATGATGTGATGCACGATGAAGGTACAGACTACCAGAGATTGGAATTTTTAGGCGACTCAGTCATGCAATTGATGGTCGCTGATTTTTTGTACAAATCTTTTCCAGAATGGGATGAAGGTCAACTGACCGAGGCCAGAATTTCAATGGTCCAAAGCAAGTCATTCTCGCATTTTGCGCGGATGGCTCATTTCCAAGATTTCATTTTGTTGAATGAAACTACAAAAAAACAAAAATTTAATGAACGCGACAATTTGCTTGAGGATATCTTTGAAGCTTTTATTGCCGCTTTATATATCGATCAAGGCGAAGATGAAGTTAGACATTTTCTTGATCAAACTATTTACAAGGCGTTCAAAGAAGGTTATTTTAATCAATTCATAAACTACAAAACCAAACTACAAGAACTTGTCCAACAAGCTGGAAAAGTGGATATTCAATACGTGGTCACTGAACGTAACGAAGAAGATCAAACCAAACCAACTTTTACCGTTGAACTTATGATCAACGGTTTTAAACAAGCTAGTGCTACTGCACCATCAATCAAAAAGGCCGAAACCAAGGCTGCCGAAATCGCATATCAGGAGTTAAGTAAACAATGAAGTTAAAGTCAATTGAAATTAATGGGTTCAAATCTTTCGCTGATAAAACCGTAATCGAATTTCAAGATGGCTTAACTGGAATCGTTGGTCCAAATGGTTCAGGAAAATCCAACGTTATTGAAGCTATTCGCTGGGTTATGGGTGAGCAATCCGCTAAAGGTTTACGTGGCGATAAAATGGTCGACGTTATTTTTGGTGGATCAAAAAACCGTAACGCCATGTCTCGTGCTTCGGTGACTATGAACATTGATAATTCGGATCATTTTTTGCAAACCGACTATAACGAAGTTGAAATCACTCGTCGCCTTTATCGAAATGGGGATTCTGAATACTTAATCAACGGAGTTAAATCCCGCTTAAAAGATATTAGTGATTTATTCATGGATACTGGTTTGGGTCGTGAGAGTTTTTCGATTATTAATCAGGGAAAAGTTGAAACTATTTTTAACGCCAAACCTGAAGAACGCCGTGCCATTATTGAAGACGTTGCAGGTGTTTATAAATATAAAAAAAATAAAGAACGCACCGAAAACGAATTAAAAGTTACGTCCGAAAACTTAGAGCGCCTGGCTGATATCATCGCTGAAAATGAATCCCGTTTAGATCCATTGAGAAAGCAAGCCGAAGAGGCCAAAGTCTTTCAATCTCTTCAAGTTGAACATGACAATTTGAATTTAGTCCGAAATATTCGCCAACTAAATGATTCTCAAAATCAAGTAAAAGAATTTGAAAATAATTTAATTGATGAAAAGTCAAAATTGATGGATTTAGAGAATTCTATTTCTGAAATCACTGAAAAAAGGCAACAAAATTCGGCTGAGATATCCAATATTGAAAATCAAATCAATCAGTTATCTGTGGCTATTGAAAGCCAAACAGGAGAATTAGAACGCACTAAGGGTGACAATTTACTCCGTAATAACCAACTTGAAACTTTACAAAACGAAAAGGCCCGCTTGTCTAACGAAGTGGAAACTTTTCAAGCTCGTCTAGATGAATTAAACGACATCTTATCCGACGCAAAATCCCAAATAGAATCGAAAACTCAAGCTCTCAATCAGACTCAAAATGAATTGGATACTTACTACCAAGAAAGTGGTCAAAGTCAAAGAGATATTGAAGCTGAAAAGTTAGCTAATTTGCGCGAAGAATATATGGCAAAACTAGTTGAGATTACTAGTTTTGAAAATGAGATAAAGACTTATCAACGAGACAATGAAAAAGTAGCTGACCGTTTAAATAAATTAGATGAAAGAACTTCTAGTTTAGAAGAACAGATTGAATCCACCAAACTTGAACTGGCTGAATTTGGACAGGACGGGGATGAACTAGATTATCAAACTCTTCAAAATAATGTTGATTCCAGTCTTCAAAGCCTTAACCAAAAAAAAGAACAACTAAATTCGTTAACAGGGCTTTATAACCAAA
The DNA here is from genome assembly GCA_031261865.1 of Lactobacillaceae bacterium. Classification (GTDB taxonomy): domain Bacteria; phylum Bacillota; class Bacilli; order Lactobacillales; family Lactobacillaceae; genus Oenococcus. Next base: position 26,824 of record JAISIV010000019.1, read on the forward strand.
ATCTCAATCAGTTTAATCAAGATAGGGCACGTCTAGAAAGCCTTCAAAATTCGACTGAAAATTCTAATTATTATTTCGGTGTAAAAAACATCCTCGAAGTTAGAAATAATTTCCCAGGTCTTTTCGGTACAGTGGCTGAATTAATCGATATTGATTCAAAGAATGCTAATGCCATTGAAATGGCTTTAGGGGCTGCTTTGCAAAATGTGATTGTCGATACCGAACAAACCGCTAAAAGGGCCGTTGGTTACTTACGTGATCGAAAATTAGGACAGGTAACTTTCTTACCAGTAACCAACATCAAGGGGCGCAACTTCCCACAAGATGTGCTGAACCAAATTAGAAATATAAATGGTTTTATCGGTATCGCTAGTGACTTAGTGACGACTGATTCACGTTTTCAAGAAATTGTTGATAATTTACTTGGTTTAGTAATCGTTGCAAAATCTATCGATGACGCCTTCAATATCTCAAGAGCATCCAATAGACGCTTTAACGTGGTTACTTTGGATGGAAGTATTGTCAGAGCCGGTGGAGCCATCACTGGTGGGGCCACTAGAAATCAAGGTGGATTGCTAAAAAGAAATGCTGAAATTGCTGACTTACGAGAAAAAGTAGAAGTTGAATCGCAAAAAGTCGAAGAAGCTCGTCGTGTAATTGAAGGATTGCAAACAGAAATTCAAAATTCAGAAACTCAATTTACTGAAATTAGAAATGAATTGATCACCAAAAAAGAGTCAATTCAATTAGCCGTGGGTGGCCGCAAATTAGTTCAGGATCGTCTAAATTCTCTCAACCAAAACCTTCAAAACGAAAAAACTCAAGCTGCCGAATTAAATCAAGAACTAAGTAGCAATAATGCTGATTTAATTACAGCGAGAGCCGCCTTAGAAAACACTTCAGAAGATTCCGAAAAGTTATTGGCTCAAATCAATACTTTAGAAGCCAATCAAGTAAGTTCAAGTAAAGATGGTGTGATGGATTTCGTCACTGAAAAGAGAACTACGATTGCTACTCTGAAGGCTGAAATCCAAGCTCTCAACACTCGTATTTCAGAAACTGAAACGCAAATTCAAACCGTACAAGAACGTCTAGATAAGGTTTTGTTATTACAATCTGAAAATGAATCCAAATTTGAAGCATTTGAAAAAGACAATATCGATGATTCATTAGTTAATCAAATTGATGGCGAACTTAAATCTAATATTCAGGCTCGAGACGATTTAAATGAGTTATTAAAACAGGCCCGAATTGAACGAAACGAACTATCAAATTCTAATAACCAAGAACAAGATCAATATCGTAAGATTTCAAATTCAATTACCAGTCTGGAAAATAAAAAGATTTCGGCAGAAACTAGAATTGAACAAATTCAAGAAACATTACGCGAATTGGAATATGATGCAAACACGGAACTAGATTTATTGGAGTCAAGAAGTGTTCAAGATTTGAACCAAGCCGTCTCTGATTTGAAGCGTGAGTTAGCTAAGCATCCTTTGGTTAACCTCGGTGCTATTGAAGAATTAGAACACGTCTCCGAAAGATATAATTTCTTAACAACACAGCGAGATGATCTAATTGGATCAATTGAAGATTTAAAAAAGGCAATTGCTGAATTAGATAAAGAAGTTATTGAAAAGTTCGCTAAAACATTTACTGCCGTTTCAAATCAATTTGAAAAAACTTTCCCAACTTTGTTTGGTGGTGGTTCAGCCCAACTAAAGTTGACTAACCCAGATGATATGTTGACAACTGGAATTGATATTATTGTCGCTCCACCTGGAAAAAAAGCTCGCGGATTGTCGGCTCTTTCCGGTGGAGAAAAAGCACTTACTGCAATTTCCTTACTGCTTTCGATTTTGTTGGTTAACCCAGTTCCGTTTGCAATCTTGGACGAAACTGAAGCCGCTCTTGATGAATCTAAGGTCGACACCTACGGTCGCTTCTTAGCTGAATTCGGAAAGCAAACTCAATTTATCGTCATCACTCACCGCAAACCAACGATGAAATATGCCAATGTTTTGTATGGGGTCACTATGCAAGAACCTGGAATATCAACTATGATTAGTATCACCTTGGATGAAGCAAGACAAGTCCAACAATAAGTTTTAAAAGAGGTCCACATGGGATTATTCGATTCATTAAAAAAACGCAAACACGAAGATCAAACCGATGCTGATGTTGAAGAAATAGTTGAAACGCCAAAAAAAGAAGGACTGTTTTCACGAGTTAAAAAAGCGTTAGATGTTGATCTCGGTAATGAAGAAGATTATCAAGTTGAAAAACCGGCAGAAAAAAGTCCTGTAACTTATGAGAAAGGTCTAGAACAGTCTCGAAATAATTTTTCTGGACAAGTTAACAAGTTATTGGCTAACTTCCGTAACGTTGATGAATCATTTTTCGAAGATTTGGAAGATACACTTATTTCGGCTGATGTTGGTTTTGAAATGGCTATGAAAATTTCCGACGAACTAAGAGATGAAGCTCGTTTTCAAAATATCCGTTCAAAACAAGATGCTAAGAACATGATTCTTCAAAAACTAGTTGAGGTATATGAAGCATCTGGAGATGATGCTGAAATAGAAATGCATTTTGCTCCAAGCGGAACTCCAAGTATTTTCATGTTTGTTGGCGTTAATGGAGTGGGTAAAACTACTACCATCGGAAAACTGGCGATGCGTTATAAAAACGAAGGTAAAAAAGTTCTCTTGGCTGCCGCAGACACTTTTCGTGCTGGAGCTACTCAACAACTACAAGAATGGGCTGATCGTGATGGCGTTGATATCGTGACCGGAAAAGAAAAAGCCGATCCTGCCTCAGTAGTTTTTGAAGCCGTTAAAAAAGCAGTAGAAGATGATTACGATGTTTTATTAGTCGACACAGCTGGACGTTTACAAAATAACCAAAACCTGATGAAAGAACTTGAAAAAATGAAGAACGTCATCAAGCGTGAAATACCTGATGCGCCTAATGAAGTGCTTTTGGTTCTGGATTCTACAACCGGTCAAAACGCCGTAAACCAAGCTAAACTGTTCAAGGATTCGTCTGATGTAACTGGAATTGTCCTAACTAAACTTGACGGTACTGCTAAAGGTGGAATCGTTATGGCTATCCGAGAAGAGTTGAATTTACCTGTAAAATTTGTTGGTCTTGGTGAAGGGGTCGACGATTTGCAAGTATTTGATTCAAACGAATTCGTATATGGATTGTTCAAAGATTTAATTGAGGCCTAATGGATATTTCTGAGAAACAAACATACGCAGAACTTTTTGGTACTTATGAATCAATTCTTCCTGATAAGTTAAGGAGTTATTTGGACGACACACTAATTTCAGATTTAAGTTTTTCTGAAATTGCTGAGAATGCTGGTATTACCAAACAAGCTGTCTCGAATCAAATTAAGCGAGGTTTAGCTGAGCTTGATAGATATGAAGAAAAACTTCAATTAGTTAATAGTTATCGGAAGCGTCGAGATTTAGAAGACCAAATTTTAGCAACCGGTGATTTGGAATTAGTTAAAAAGTTAATTCAATTAGAGGAGAAATAATGGCATTTGAAAACCTTTCATCGCGCATTGAAAGCGCATTAAAAAATCTATCCGGTAAAGGAAAAGTCGGCGAAAATGATTTAGATGTCACGCTTCGCGAAATTCGATTAGCTTTACTTGAAGCCGACGTTAATTTAAAAGTTGCTAGAAGTTTTGTTAACGACGTTAGAACTAAAGCACTTGGCGCAAAAGTTCTTAATGGTTTGAATCCTTCCGAACAAGTAATCAAAATCGTCAATGACGAATTAACGGAATTGATGGGTGAAGTTGCCGTACCTTTGAATAAGTCAGCAAAGATTCCTACAGTCATTCTTATGGCTGGGTTGCAAGGTGCTGGTAAAACAACAACTGTCGCTAAACTCGCCAACAAATTTAAAAAAGAAGAGAACGCCCGTCCACTTTTGATTGCAGCCGATGTTTATCGTCCTGCAGCTATTGAACAACTTCAAACTTTAGGTAATCAATTAGATATCCCTGTTTTTGAAGAAGGTACAAATGTTGATCCTCGTCAAATTGTCAAAGACGGATTGGCTCAAGCTAAAAAGAATAATAACGATTACGTTTTCATTGATACGGCCGGTCGCTTACAAATCGATGAAGATTTAATGAAAGAGTTAAAAGACATCCAAGACATCTCAAAACCTGACGAAGTTTTGTTGGTGGTGGATGCTATGACCGGTCAAAATGCTACTGAGACGGCCGAAGGATTTAATAATGCACTAGATGTCACTGGTATTGTCCTCACTAAATTGGATGGAGATACTCGTGGTGGAGCTGCGCTATCAATTCGTGCTGTAACTGGAAAACCAATCAAGTTTGTCGGTGAAGGTGAAAAAGTCGACAACTTAGATGTCTTTTATCCAGAACGTATGGCTTCAAGAATCCTTGGAATGGGTGATGTGCTTACTCTTATTGAAAAAGCACAAACCGATTTTGATGAAAAACAAGCTGCTGACCAACTAGAAAAGTTGCGTTTAAATACTTTTGATTTTAATGATTTCCTTGATCAATTAAAACAAGTACAAAATATGGGTCCATTAGAAGACATGTTGAAGATGCTTCCAGGTATGGCTAACAACCCCGCTTTAGCGAACATGTCAATCGATCCTAAGGATTTCTCTCATATGGAAGCCATCGTTCAATCGATGACTAATAAAGAACGCCAAGATCCTGAGTTGTTAGTGCCCGCCCGTCGTCGTCGAATTGCGGCTGGATCGGGACGCCCAGTAATTGAAGTCAACAAATTGATTAAGCAATTTGTTCAAATGCGCGACATGATGCACAGATTTACCAATGGAAAAGGTTTGCCAAGCGGTATGGAGTCGATGTTTGGCGATGTGGATACTAATGAAATGTCTAACATGATGGGCCAAATGGGAATGCCCTCGATGGGTGGCGGAATTGGTGGAAAGATTGCTGACGCGGCTATGAAACGTGCGTTCAAGAAAATCCAAAAAAAGAAAAAGAAACGTAAATAACGTTTGATGACGACCTGCTGTGCGGGTTGTTTTTTTAATTTAGCTAGTACAGGATTTTTTGCAGAATTCGAAAGTAATCCTATTCTAAATAGTATTGGATGTTGAATGGACTCATTTTCTCATTTGCACAAAACGAACATATAATAAAAGGCGTGAATAATAAAATTTATGAAATTCTTGAATTCGATCGTATTCGAGAGTCAATCAACAAATATACTTCCACTTCTCGTGGAAAAGAAATAATAAACCAATTAGAAGCTGAAACTGACAAACAAAAAGTTGAGCGTCTTCTAAAACAGACAGAAGAATTAGTAACTGTTAATCGCCAAACTGTAGGACTACCAATTCAAAGAATCGATGATTTATTTGATATTTTTAAACGTCTCGAATTAAAGGCTGTTTTAAGTTCAACAGAACTCTCAAGACTTAAGCCGAATCTTGTAAGTGTCACAAAAATCTTAGATTTCATCTCCACTCTACGCGATACTGATTTTTACAACGAACTAACCGAATTAACAAATTTCACTAATCGTCTTATTGATTTTCCCGACCTTCAAACTGAAATTTCTAAAGCAGTAGATGATAATGGAACGGTTTTAGATTCCGCTAGTTCTGACTTAACTAAAATTCGTCGACAAATTACTTTTACCCGTGATGAAATCAGAAACACCTTGAATGAAATGACCCGTAATTCGATGAGTAAGTTTTTGTCTGAACCAACCGTCTCCATTCGCGATGATGTTTATGTTCTTCCTGTAAAGGCTGAATATCGCTCAAAATTCGGTGGTGTAGTTCACGATCAATCCCAGACTGGACAAACTCTCTATATTGAACCAGCCAAAGTGACTGGTTTAAATGATAATCTCCATGAACTCGGTCTTCAGGAAAAATTTGAAATTAACCGAGTTTTGCAAATGATTTCCAATCAACTGTTCGACCATGTTGATGAATTGAAAAACAACAATGAGTTAATTGCGATTATTGATTCGGTCAATGCCAAGTCTAAATTTGCCCTCGAATTGAATGCAGTCAAACCTATTGTTAATTCTCAAAAAGAAGTTAATTTAATAAGTGCAAGACATCCATTAATCGATAAAGACCGAGCGGTAACTAATTCCGTTGAAATTGGAAAAGAATACACTTCTCTAATCGTTACTGGTCCTAACACTGGCGGTAAAACGGTCTTGATGAAAACTGTCGGTTTACTTGAATTGATGGCTCAAAGTGGACTTTATATTACGGCTGAAAAGGGAACTTCGATTTATTCATTTGATGAAATTCTAGCTGACATCGGAGACGAACAAAGCCTAGAACAAAGCCTTTCTACTTTCAGCTCTCACATGGTAAACATCAAACATATTTTGAATATGATGTCTAATGATTCGTTGGTTCTTTTAGATGAATTAGGCGCTGGAACTGATCCCGGCGAAGGAGCCGCACTTGCCATGGCGATTACTGACCGCATTGCAAAGTCAGGAGCTTTAAGCATTGTCACTACACACTATCCCGAACTAAAAGTATTCGCCGACCAAAATGATTTTGCTATGAATTCTTCAATGGAATTTGACTCTGAAACTTTACGGCCGACATATCGCTTGCTGGTTGGAATTCCAGGTCAATCAAATGCATTAGCTATTTCCAAACGAATTGGTCTAGATGACCAATTATTAGATGACGCAAGAAAGTACGTCGATCCCGAGAGTCAGAAGTTAAATGATCTAATCGTTAATATTGTCGACAAACAACAACAAGTAGCACGTGCTCAAAACGAATTAGATTTATTAACTAAACAAGTTGCAGCTGACAAACAACAACTAGAAACTGAATCGGAAAAATTAGACCAACAAAAAGCAAAAATCGTTTTCGACGCAAAAAATGAAGCCAACCACATTATCGCCCAAGCAAAAAAAGACGCTGAAAAAGTACTCAGTGAAATTAGAAAAGAGCGACTAAAAGCTGGTTCCCAAACTGGTAAAAACGAGCAAGAATTAAAGGCAACTATCAATCAATTAGATAATGATCGTCAAGATGTTACTTTGGAAAAAAATAAAGTCCTTCAAAAAGCTAAATCGAAAAAAGAGTTCCATGTTGGAGAAGATGTTTTAGTTACGGAGTACAACCAAACTGGAGTTTTAACTCGTAAGTTAACTGATAGGCAATGGGAAGTAAAACTTGGAATCCTAAAGATGAAAGTCGATGAGGATGATATTCAAAAAATTCAAGTTGCTAAAACAACCAGGCCAAAAGTTCAACAGAAAAGTGTCAAGGTAACTAAGACTTCTTCTAATTCAATTAGGGGAAGTCTTGATTTACGCGGTTGGCGTTATGAAGATGCTTTGAATGAGTTAGACCGTTACCTAGATAAAGCAGTTTTAAATAATCTAGGGACAGTAGAAATTATTCACGGAAAAGGAAGCGGCGCTCTTCGTTCAGGTGTTACTCAAGCCTTACGTTCTGACAGACGAGTTTCTCATTTCGAATTCGCTAATCCTAATGGTGCTGGAGATGGAGCCACGATTGTTGAATTAGCGTAAAAAAAATCTGCCAAGCGGCAGATTTTTTTTAGCCTTTAGGAAGGCGAGCGTCGAACAGAGTTCTTAAGGCTGCTTTGTCGTTGTCGTCAATTCGAGTATGAATTTTGAATGGTCCTGATAATTCAGTAGCGCCAGTTTTTTTCATTTGTTCATCAAAGCGATCTGTGGCAGCTCCGAAATCTTTTCCGTAGAATCGATCTCCTGAACCGATAACAACATATTGTTTACCAGTCCAATCTTTATCATTCAATGATTCAAAGAAATCAATCATTTCGCTTGGAATAGAGCCTTTATCGTAAGTATAGGGAGATACGATAATCAAATCTTTATCGTCGGCAGCATCTTCGTCTCCGTCGAATAAATCTTCAATTTCAGTTTCTACTCCACGATTATTTAATTCTTCTTGCACAAACTCGGCAATTTCTTCGTTATTACCGGTGATTGAGGCATACATTACTATAGCTTTCATAGAGAATATTTTACTATTAAAAATTTGAATTTTGTCGCCACCGAATTTATACTATTAACTAAGAGACTAAAAGCCAGAACCGACGACTAAAGAGAACCGCGAAAGGTGAGAAGCGGTGTCGACAAATCTGAAACTTACTACCTCTAATATATTTCGCATGATAATTAAAAGGCAGCTTGGCTGTGAAATTGGGTGGTACCGCGTTTTTTATAAGACGGCCCTGGAGACAAGAATTATCATTGCTGTAAAAATATGTCTGAATTTACTTTAATCATGCCTGATGGTGCTGAGAAGGTTGTAGATGACACAACTACTCCACTTGAGATTGCTAAATCTATCAGTCCATCTTTGGCGAAAAAATCAGTTTCTGGAAAAATTGGTGATCGTTACGTTGGTATGAACGAGCCAATCCGTTTTGGTGGTGAATTTAAATTAATCACTAAAGATGAAGATGAAGCTCTTGATTTACTCCGCCACTCTACAGCTCACTTGTTGGCTCAAGCTTTGCGCCATTTGCATCCTCAAATCCATTTGGGTGTTGGTCCATTTATTGCTGAAGGGTTCTATTATGACACCGACGATTCCGCTGAATCCGACAAACAAGTTTCAACTGATGAATTCCCAGCAATTGAAGCTGAAATGAAAAAAATCGTTGAAGCAGATTACCCAATTATTAATCGTCCTGTGAGCCGTCAAGAAGCGTTGGATATTTTCAAAGATGATCCATACAAGACTGAATTAATAAATGATCTTCCAGAAGATGAAGAGATCACTATTGCCGAACAAGGTGATTACATTGATCTAGACCGTGGAGGATTAGTTCCTTCAACTGGTTGGATTAAGCATTTCGCTTTGACTTCAGTTGCCGGTGCCTACTGGCGTGGAAAATCCGATAACCCTATGATGCAACGTATTTATGGTGCCTCTGAATGGACTGCAGAACGAGTTGAAGAACAAGTTAAAGCTATCGAAGAACGCCGTGAACGCGACCACCGTACGATTGGCCGTGATATGGATTTGTTCTTTACTAGTCAAGAAGTCGGTGCCGGATTACCAGTTTGGTTGCCAAATGGAGCAACTATCCGTCGTACAGTTGAACGTTATGTTGTCGACAAAGAATTGTCTCGTGGATACCAACATGTTTATACTCCAGTAATCTCAAACTTGAATCTTTATAAGACTTCAGGACACTGGGATCACTACCGTGACGACATGTTCCCACCAATGGACATGGGTGATGGCGAAATGCTTGAATTACGTCCAATGAATTGCCCAAGTCATATCATGGTTTATAAGCACAAGCCACGTTCGTATCGTGAATTACCATTGCGTATCGCTGAACTTGGAATGATGCACCGTTACGAAAAATCAGGTGCTTTGACTGGATTGTCTCGCGTCCGCGAAATGACATTAAACGATGGTCACACTTTCGTTGCTCAAGACCAAATCGAAGATGAATTCAAGAAGATTCTCCAATTAATTATGGATGTCTACGAAGATTTCAACATCAAAGACTACCGTTTCCGTCTAAGTTATCGTGATCCTCAAAACACTGAAAAGTATTTTGACAATGATGAAATGTGGGAGACTTCTCAAGCTCAATTAAAGCGCGCCATGGATGACATGGGACTTGAATACTTCGAAGCCGAAGGTGAAGCTGCATTCTACGGTCCCAAGCTCGATATTCAAACTAAGACCGCGCTTGGTGGTGAAGAAACTATGTCCACTATCCAACTAGATTTTTTGCTTCCCGAAAAGTTCGAACTTGAATATGTTGGCTCTGATGGACAAATGCACCGTCCTGTTATGCTTCATCGTGGAATCGTTGGAACTATGGAACGTTTCACTGCGTACTTAACCGAAATGTACAAGGGTGCCTTCCCAACTTGGTTAGCTCCTCAACAAGTTAAAGTGATCCCCGTTTCTCAAGAAACTCATGCTGCATATGCACAAGAGGTTGCTTCTAAGTTGATTGCAAAACAATACCGTGCAACTACTGAAATGCGTTCTGAAAAGATGGGTTATTTGATTCGTGATGCTCAAACCAAAAAGATTCCATATACACTTGTTATTGGAGATAAGGAAGTTGCTGATAATACAGTTACTGTCCGTAAGTTCGGCGAAGAAAATACTCAAACAATGACTTTTGAAGAATTTGAAAACATGCTTGCAAGTGATGTTGCGCATTATTCAAGAGTTGAAGCTTAAAAAAGTTTTAAATGCCTTCGTTGAAAAATGAGGGTATTTTTTGTGACAATTTTTATGTGCTTTTATGACTAAAATTCAAAAAGTGTTTAGAAAATATAGTATTTCACAATCGTAATATTCTAGTTAACTACATGCAAATATCTTCACTTTGTTGAGATATAAACATAGTTGAATTACTTTTATGCGAGTTTTTAAATCATTATCAGCATCTATAGGCTTGATTTTATTATTTGTATCACCGACAACTCTCAATGCCGTTTCAATCTCGAATGCTAGTTCAACTAAGAGTATTACATGTTCAAATGAAGAGAAGAAAATTGTCACTAAACCCAAAACAAACGCAGTTGAATCTGGTTTTATGAGTCAGGGAGTGGTTTATGCTAATGATTATAAGTGGACCTATTATTGTGGTGCTGCTAGTTATATTGCGAATCATGGTGCTGGTTTCGGTGAGTTTGGTTTAACTGATGATGGCTATATTGCTTTAGCAGCAGCGCCCTCGATGCGTAACACTTTAGTTGAAACGCCATGGGGAACTGGTAAAGTGGTTGACACCGGAACTAGCTCTGAGATCCAAAATGGAACCAAGATTGATGTTTTTGTGTTCTAT
>JAISIV010000044.1 GCA_031261865.1 Lactobacillaceae bacterium
CCGTCTACAACTACGAAAGCCATTTATCGAATTGGTGGGAGAGGTAAGCTGTTGCTCCAATCTCAAAAAACTGAACTTGAAGATGAGTCGTCAAAAATAACCGTTATCACCGATAAGACAAAAATCACGCCTGAGGTAAAAAAGTTTGCAGACTTTATTTCCAACCACAAAATTTCTGAACAACTCGCATATAAAGTAACGCCTACTCAAGTTAAGGCAGCTGTCAGCAAATACAAAAGTGATGAAGCCATATCCGAACAAAGCAGAGAAAAAATCGCGGCGAAAAGGAGTTTAGCCAAACTGCCTAAAGCTGTTTTAGAGAATGTGGGTTATAAAATTGAAAAAAATGGCAACGTAATTACGGTTTCGAACAAGGACTACGATGCGTCACCGACCACAATCCCTGAATTTTTGACTTACTTCAACGGCCTACTGAGTACCCGTTACACTACAAATTTTCCAGACGCTTTTGAAATCGTGCCAACTATTATGAGATATAAAGCCGTGGTTGATTTAGATAAGAAAACCATAATTGTCGAAACAAATATTCTAGATTCCGTTAACGGTAAACTAGCCGTTTTGGATGTCCATCAAGAATCAAAACTCAAATTAAGCGGCGACAAATACGTAACGGAAATGCGGAAAAATTTTGAGGGTAAGCCAACTATTTCCAAGTTCAATAAAAAGAAAATTGAATCCTTTTTAAGTGGACAAATGCTCCAACCAGAAAACGATAAAACCTTACTGCCTTTTGCCGTCATTCGATACAATAGCGGAGTAATTGATGGATTTTTAAATAAAGAATTCGATAAAAAAATCGCATCCCAGAACCTTGAGTTAAATCAACTACCAACCAATATTCAGGAAATGATTGGTTCTAATTCAACAAATAATTACGGACAACCTACTGATTGGCCAAGTGATTATTATGCGAATCCCATAAAACTAGAGAACTCAGACTTGAAAGCAAATGTAATGGATGGTAGGGATATTATTTTTACTATGTTTGAGGGGTTAGATTTAACGAAGGTCTATCTAGATGACAATCCGAATTTCAACCCGACATCAACTGAACCTATGTTTTTGAAATACATTACTCAGGAATACTTAAAATTTAAATAGGAGAATAAAATGAATTACGAAATTGATAAAAGTGCACAATTTCCAACTGTAACCTACACTCTAGAACAAGGCGACACTTTGAATATTCAAAGTGGCTCAATGATTTATCAAACTGGTGACGTTTCTATTCAAGGTCGCCTGAACGCCAGCGGTTCGGGACTTGGAAAATTAGTTAAAGCCGTAGCTCGATCAGTGGTTTCCGGGGAATCGGTTTTCATCACAGAGGTAAGTTCTGGTCCTAAAGGTGGACAAATCGCCTTAGCTCCGCAAGCGCCTGGTTCAATTCAAGAACTTCACGTGTCTGGCGATACTCAATATCATATGAATGATTCCTCTTTCTTGGCGCTTGATGGCGACACAAAATATACAATGGAACGCCAATCTGCAGGACGTGCTTTCTTTGGTGGACAAGGAGGATTCTTTGTGATGACTACACAAGGAGAAGGAACAGTTTTGGTGGCCTCATTTGGCTCAATCAAAGAAATTGATTTAAATAACGTTGAGAATTTTACTGTGGATAATGCTCATGTTGTCGCTTGGGAAACTAGTTTGAATTACGACATTCATTTAGCTGGTGGCGGTTGGGTGAATTCGATCGGAACTGGAGAAGGAATCGTAAACACATTCAACGGTAGCGGTAAATTGTATATTCAATCTCTGAACTTAGAAACGTTTGCTCATACATTAATTCCATTTTTGCCAACGCCGAACAATAATTCAGGAAACTAATACTTCTAATCACCTTTCTAATGAAGGGTGATTTTTATTACCGGCAATCGAACTGCAACAAATAATCTGTATTATATTTGGTATGCATTTCGAATCTCTTATATTAATCCTCCTTGCAACCACCTTATTAGGCTGGGGAGCACAAAAATTAAATCTGCCGGTCGTAGCTGGTCAATTATTAGCTGGGTTGATTCTAGGGCCAGCATTACTAAATCTCGTTCATACCGACAGCATAATTACTTTCGTGGCCGATTTAGGTGTCATGATTTTGATGTTCCTGGCTGGTATGGAAACGGATATTAAATTGCTACGTGCAAATTTACTTCACGGGTTTTCCGTTGCAATCTTTGGCGCCCTAGTTCCTTTCCTTTCTTTCTGGGCCATTGGTGGTTTTTTAGGAATGAATAATGAAGAATCGATTTTCCTCGGAATTGTGTTTGCCGCCACTTCTGTTTCGATTAGCGCTGAAGTTTTGACTGAATACAATCAATTAAAAACAAAAGCCGGCTCCACTATCTTAGGGGCCGCTGTCGTTGATGATATTTTGGCAGTAATTCTACTTTCGGTTTTCGTCGCGATTTTTGGACAGGGAGGAAGTTCTCATTCGGATAAATCCGTGCCAGTGTTATTAGTCTTAGCGATTGCTTTTTTCGCTGTTATGTATCTTTACACGAGATATATTGTTCCGCTTCTCTTCAAATTCGTGAACGCTGTTAACTTAAATGGAATTATTGCAATCGTTTCCATGTTCGTTGTCCTTCTTGGATCTTATTACGCAGAAATTAGTGGTCTTTCAGAAATTGTTGGTGCATTCTTCGTAGGATTAGCAGTTTCTACTCAAAAGCAGGTTCACGAAGTCATTGATGAATTCACACCAGTTGGGTATGCGTTATTTATTCCGGTATTCTTCGCCTCGATTGGTTTGAATATTCGTTTAGATTCCGTCGATTGGATTATGGTTATTTTGTTGACAATCCTCGCTTTTGCCACAAAATATGTTGGCTCATTCTTCGGAGACAAAATCCTTGGCGCTTCTGCTAAAGATGCAAACATCGTAGGACTAGGAATGGTTTCCAGAGGTGAAATGGCTTTGATTTTTGCTGGAATCGGTTTGGGCTCCAAATTAATTTCCGAAAGCAATTATTCAATGATTTCCGTAGTTGTAATTTTGACGACAATCATCGCTCCTATTGCTTTAAAGAAAGCTTTCTAATGAAAAACGGTCCAAAAAATTTTGGACCGTTTTTCTACAAACCTTCGAAAAACTCTTGCAAATATGGCGGAATAACCGATAACGTTCCCCAGCTTCTTGATTCCACGAAACCTAAATCAATCATTGAGTTTCTATATCTAGAAAAATCTGAACTCGCCCAGTTAAAGTGTTCTCTAATTTCTTTGACAGGCACATTTTGTCCGCCAAGACTGACTAGATATTCGATTGCCTTTAATGTGTTCGGCGACACGGCGGTAATCGCCTTACTATAAACGTTTTTAAAAAGTTCTAATGAAGCAAAATTTTTCGTTGACGCAATTAATTCTTCATCTGAATAAAGAACCTCTGAGCCTTCAAGTAAGTTTCTTTCAGATTGATTCCAAAGGTAAAAGCCAACAAGGTGGTAAAGGTACGGATAACCAAATGTCCATTTAGCCAGTTCGGACAATTGCTCTTTTGAAAAATTTGATTTTTTTAACTCACGGACATAAATATCTCGAATCATCACTTCATTTAAAGATTGAGGTTGAATTTTATTGGCACGACGTAGAAAACTCAGTGCCTCGTCATTTTATGGCTGAGTTGAGATCAGGAGTAAGACCGGCCGCAATTGTCATAATTGGCAATGAGTTAGTTGAGAATGTTTTGTACGCTCCGAAATATTCTCTGGTATCTGGGGTAATATGTTGAACCTCGTCAATTAGTACTACGAGTTGAAGTCCACGTCTTTTGTACTCAAGCAATATTTGTTCCATATCTGATTGGAAGGTATATTTGTCCAGACCTTGATATTTGGAATTGACTTTAACGTTCAAGAAACCGAGTAGAGTAGCGCTTAGTGACAATTTCTTGATTGCGTCATCGCCCAAAACATTGGCAGCCCGCTTCAAAACTTCGATGGTTAAAGAATCAATCGAGTTGATAAAAATTGTGACCACTTCTGGGTAATATTCCTTTAAAGTGGTTTCAATGTATTTAAGCGATGTTGTTTTACCCGATCGCCTTAGGCCATAAATAAAGGGATTACGCATGTGAGGATCAATAAAACGTAAACAATCGTCTACATCTTTCATTGTGTTTCTAATGAATTAATGAAAGTTTCTTTGCTGAAGCGATAATAATTACAAACGGATTTTGAATCATAGTTAACCTCTTATCATAATTTAAGACTTCCATCATAAATCATCATAATTTACAAAGAAATTCACAGACACATAAAAAGCCCGCTGACCAATAATCAGCGGGCTTTAACTTTATGAGATTAGATATCTTGATGGAAGTCTTCTGCAGTGTAGAACTTAAACAACTTAGAAAATACGAAGTTTGCGATAAATCCTGCAACGATAGGAACAACTAACCAAGCAATTAATGATTGAATTCCATTGATTGCATGTGTCATACCAGCTGCTTTAGAAGCGGCATCCAAAGTCATTGATTGGATAGGACCAACCAAACCAATGTAACCGAATCCAGCTGATTGCGCAGTTCCTTGAACATTGAACAAAGCAACGAACACACCGGCAATTGCGGATGACAACAAGAATGGAAGCATAGTGATTGGCTT
>JAISIV010000077.1 GCA_031261865.1 Lactobacillaceae bacterium
CTCAGTTGGTTAGAGCGCTGTGTTGATAACGCAGAGGTCCCAGGTTCGAGTCCTGGATGGTCCATGATACCCGCTGCCTGCTTCGGCGGTGGGTATTTTTTATAGATATGGAGAATTACTCAAGAGGCTGAAGAGGCGCCCTTGCTAAGGGTGTAGGTCGGGTTAAACCGGCGCGAGGGTTCGAATCCCTCATTCTCCAGAAAAAACCGTTGAATTAATTTCAACGGTTTTTCTTTTCTCATTTTTTCAATGATAGAATTGTAGACAAGTTTAGGAGGTCAGGTTATGACTGTTAAAATTATCGCGAGCGATATGGATGGGACTTTTTTATCCGATAGTAAGCACTTCGACAATCAACGTTTTATGAAGCAACTTGATTTCATGAATGAACATGACATTAAATTTGTCGCTGCTACCGGTAATAAAATCACGCATATAAAAGAGATGTTTAAGGTTCCTCTTGAACAGGGTTACCAAATAAGTTCTGTTGCCAGTAATGGAGCAGCTACTTATGATGGTGATAAATTAGTTCATGCCGCTTTCCTTAGTCAAGAGCAAATTCTTAAAGTTATTAATTGGAATGCCAAGTATCCTGATAACGAAGATAACTTGGTAGTAATTACCGGCTTGAAATACTCATACGTTTCAAATCATGCTACTAAGGGCATTATTGAATTAATCAAAGGTTGGTACCACGACACTATTCAAGTTGAGAAATTTGCTGAAGTAAAAGACGATATTTTAGAAGTCACATTCATTTGGCGCAATGAGGATATCGCTCACCAAGTTCAAATGCTTAGAGAAGTCTTTGGCCCTGAATTACACTCAACAGGAAGCGGTTTTGGGAATGTTGATATTCTGGCCGCTAATACTAATAAAGCCACAGGAATGAGTTTTTTGCAGGACAGATGGCACGTTTCTGATGATGAAGTAATTACTTTTGGCGACAACGAAAACGATATTGAAATGCTTCGAAAATTCAAGCGTAGTTACGTTATGAAAAACGCTGAACCGTTTATGCTTGATGAGTTCAAAAACGTCACTAGATTGGACAATAATCATGACGGAGTTCTAGATCAAATTGATAAAATCCTCGAAGATATTTAAAAGGCTAATTCGCATATAACGAATTAGCCTTTTTGTTGAAGATATAAAATTAGAGCGTCAATCATTAGCAGCAACGTGAAAGTAGGTTGACGATATTTTTGTCTCAAATTCAAATTAATTAAGACCACCCATGTAAATACGATTAAACCAATCGCAATGTAAGCATTTGTATTTACCCCCAAATATACGTGGTAAGCGATGAGTATCACACCAAATATGAAAGAAACAATTCTTGCTAGATTACGTTTGGCGATGAAAATTGGTGTCATGTAAAACGCAAATGCTACCATTAATGGAAAAGTTGATGAGATGAAAGCGCCTGAGACGTGATTGTGCTTTAAAAAGAATATTCCCATCGGAAGTGCAGTAGCTGCCATTGCTGAAAAAGTGATTAAACCAAAGAAGTTTTTTAAGCCGATTATTTTAATTTGCATCAAGAGAAAAAAGACTGAAAAGAGAATTAGAAGGATTGCGATTTGGTAGTTATAACTCGTTCGAAAATTTAGAGCGATTAAAAAAGACAAACCAATCGGAATAAGTGTCCAGTAACTTTTAATAAATTGATTGAAACTAATAAAAAATGATGCAGCAGCTCCAAAAGTATAGAGACCGACCAGAATAAACATGCTCGCATAGCTGTTGTTTAAATTCTCTTCAACGTCAACATTAGGATAGATCCACCAAATGACATTTAAAGAAACGATTGTAATAAAAGCTGATACAGCTAAAAAACGCCAGTCACTTTTTTCTTCTACTGGTTTTTGTTGCAGCGGCTTAGAAGAATTCGAAAAAGCAGGGTTGTTGATTGATTCATATTGAAACTGCGGATTTTGCATATCTTATATTTTATGGTATTTTTTAAAAGAATAATTTAATAGCCTATCAAGAGCGCAGCGAGTGGTATCACACGATGACCTGCCAGCAACCTACATTTCATGCAAGGTGCTCCGATGATAAAAGATAGGACCTTTTCTTACAGGTCCTAGTGGCCTGTTTTTTTTATTCGACAAATTTCACACCATTGGAGAATAATTATGAAAAAAATTTTTACTAGTGAATCAGTTTCAAAAGGGCATCCTGATAAAATTGCCGACCAAATTGCCGACGCGATTTTAGATGCCGTTTTAGAACAAGATAAAAATGCCCGAGCAGCTATCGAAGTTACAACTTCTACAGGAAACGTCAATATTTTCGGAGAATTGTCTACCAGCGCTTATGTGGACATTCGAAAAATTGCTACTGACACAATTAAGGAAATTGGTTACGTCGACCCTGAATTAGGTTTCACATATAACTCAGTAAATATCAACAATATGATTGTCGAGCAATCTCCAGATATTGCACAAGCCGTCGATCACGCCGAAGATGATTTTGATGAAATTGGCGCCGGCGACCAAGGTATGGTTTTTGGTTTTGCGACAAATGAAACGGATGCTTATATTCCATTGAGCTTAAAGTTATCTCACGACTTGATGAGAAAAATTGCTGAAGTTAGAGAAAGTGGCGAATTGAATTATTTACGCCCCGATGCCAAAGCGGAAGTCTCTGTCGAATACAACGATCAAGGTCAAGTTTCAAGGATCGAAGCAATCGTTTTATCAACCCAACACGATGAAGAAGTTGACTTGGAAACTTTACGAAACGATATTCGTCAACACGTTATCGATACCGTAATCCCTTCAAGTCTGATTGATGAAGATACAAAATTCTATATCAACCCTTCTGGCCGTTTTGTTCTTGGGGGACCTCAAGCCGATTCTGGATTGACTGGTAGAAAAATTATTGTGGATACATATGGCGGCGCAGCGCATCACGGTGGTGGTGCATTTTCCGGTAAAGATGCTACTAAAGTTGATCGGAGCGCCGCTTATTACGCACGATTCGTGGCGAAGAACTTGGTTGCCGCAGGACTAGCCGATAAATTGGAAATTCAGGTTAGTTATGCTATCGGAGTGGCACAGCCGGTTTCTATTAATGTGAACACCTTCGGCACTGAAAAAGTAAGTCTCGAAGAAATTAATTCAATAATTGAAAACAATTTTGATTTTAGACCAGCTGCAATTATTGAAAAACTTGATTTGCGTCGCCCGATTTACAAGCAGACTGCCGCTCTTGGACATTTTGGAAGAACAGATGTGGAATTGCCTTGGGAAGAATTAATCGAACTAAAAAGAATCTAAGTTCGGATATGCTACCAAAATTTTTTGGCTGCTAAAGCCATTTCAATAAGAAATCTAAACCCACAGCATATAATGAAATATAGAAAAGAGGATATTCTATGTACGATTTTAAGTATGAAAACGAAACCGATATTCGTTTCGGTTCAAATCATATTGACGCAGAATTGCATGATGCTGTTGCTCAATTTGGTAGTAATGTTTTGCTTACCTATGGTGGTGGCTCGATTAAAAAGTCTGGTCTTTATGACCGAGTGGTGAAGACTTTGGACGGTCTTAATGTCACTGAACTTTCTGGAATCGAACCAAATCCAAAAATCGAATCAGTCCGCGAGGGTCAAAAGTTAGCTAAAGAAAATGACATCGATGTTATTTTGGCCGTCGGCGGGGGATCAGTTATCGATGCTTCTAAAGTAATTGGTTCTGCTGCTTTTTATGAAGGTGACCCTTGGGAATTAGTATTAGACCCAAGCAAACGTAAAAAAATTGGACAACTTCCATTAGTCGATATTTTGACACTTTCAGCTACTGGAACTGAAAATAACTACGGTTCAGTAATTTCCAATATGGAAACTAATCAAAAACTTGGAACCATGGGGCCACATCGACCAAGCGTTTCGTTCCTTGATCCCGAATTAACTTTTTCTGTTTCACCTTGGCAAACTGCTGCCGGTTCTATTGACATTTTTTCTCATCTGACCGAACAATACTTTGATCAAGGCAAAGATGCTGATGTTACAGACGGTTTGATTGAAGGAATTTATCGCGCTGTTATCAAGTGGGCTCCTGTAGCTCTAAAAGAACCTAAAAACTATGACGCACGTGCTAACTTGATGTGGGCATCTACTATGGCATTAAATGGTTTAGCACGACTGGGTAAGCAAAATGGTTGGACGGTTCACCCAATTGAGCATGAACTTTCGGCTTATTACGACATTACACACGGAGTTGGTCTAGGAATCCTTACTCCTCGTTGGATGAAGTTTATTCTTAACGATAAAAATCTTCCAAAATTTGTCCGCTTTGCTCGTAATGTATGGGGAATTACTGAACCAGATGATAGACTTGCGGCCCAAGAAGCCATTCAAGCTACCTACAACTGGGTTAAGTCGTTAGATGTTCCAACCACTCTGCCTGGTGTTGGAATCGACGTCGACGATAACTTTGTTGTTATGGCCAATTCTGCGGTCAAAGTAGGACATTTGGAAAATGCTTTTGAACCATTAACTGCATCAGATGTTGAACATTTGTTTAGAGAATCCATGACTGTTGCAGGATTCGAAGACTAATATGCTTTAAAGTCCAGTGATGGACTTTTTTTGATTGCAAAAATTTGTTGTAAAAAAATTCTTATAAATTGTGAAATAAATATGAAAAAGGCTATAATTAAGTTAATAAATTATATTTCACAAGAAAAGAAGGAATATTACAATGGTCGAAACTTTAGTCAAAGCAGCGGTTGTTAATCAAGTGGCAGGAGACTTTCAAATTGAAGAATTACGTTTGGGTGAATTAAGTACTGGCGAAGTCCGGGTTCATTTAGTTGCTTCTGGAATTTGCCATTCAGATGAAGAATTCCGTTTAGGACATACAGGAGATCACCTGTTCCCAGGTGTTTTCGGACATGAAGGAGCCGGAATCGTAGAAGAAGTAGGAGAAGGTGTCAAATCAGTTAAACCTGGTGATCACGTCGTTATGTCGTTTGCTTCATGTGGTGTTTGTGACAACTGCATTAGCGGACATCCAGCATCCTGCATCAAGTTTGGCGAATTGAATTTCTCTGGTGTTCGTCCAAACCACCAACACACTTTTACTAAAATGGATGGAACAGGTGTGATGAATGTCTTTCAGCAATCATCATTTTCCACAGAAACCATCACTCAAGAATCAAATCTAACCGTTGTTCCAAAACATTTAGATTTACGTTATTTTGGACCTCTCGGATGTGGTTTTGTTACTGGATCAGGCACAATTCTAAACACTTTGAAGCCAAAGCCTGGTCAATCAATTGCAGTTTTTGGTTCTGGAGCAGTAGGTCTAGCAGCTATCATGGCCGCAAAGATTTCAGGGGCCACAACCATTATTGCTATCAACCGTAACGGAAACCGTTTAGATATCGCTAGAGACCTTGGCGCTACTCACACAATTGATAACGTGACCGAAGATTCCGTTGAAGCAATAATGCGTATTACAAATGGAAAAGGTGTTGATTTTACGGTTGACACTACTGGTAATGCTGGAGTTATAAAAGATTCTATTTTGAGTCTTGCAACTGATGGCGTTGCTGCACCTGTCGCCGTTTCAAACTCATCGTTTGATTTCAATCCATTTGATTTACTTCTAAATCAACAAAAATCAGTTGTCGGCGTTGCTATGGGTAACGCCGTTCCACAAATTACAATTAAGAAGTTGATTGATTTCTACGAAAAAGATCTATACCCATTCGACAAACTTGTTAAGTTCTACAAATTAGATGAAATTAACCAAGCTAACGCTGATTCTAATTCAGGTAAAGTCGTTAAGCCAGTGATGATTATCGACGAAGATTACGTTCCTGGTGAATAATTTTCATCCGAAAAAATTAGAATTTATTAAACAGCAATTACGGAAAAGTAGTTGCTGTTTTTCAAATCGGGAGATTGCGTCTCGAAGTTAAGATGTCTATATTAAGGATCATCAAAAATGATTTATTTTTAAAAGTTTGGAGTCTACATGAAAAAAATAATTGAACGGATTTTAGCTGGAGCCGGTTTGGTTGATTTGGCAATAATAATTGCTATTACAATTTGGAATTATTCCGACACACTTCAATACATCAGTCATGCCGATGAAGGAATGCAAGTCGCAGTGGCGTATTATGGTTCATCGTTAATTTGGGCTGAAACTATGGTCGTTGGGCTTGCGATTAAATTCGGATTAGATCTAACAAATTTCATTCTAGAAAGAAAAAATCGATATTTAATCGGTTTCTCAATTGATGTAGTTTTGATGCTTTATTCATTCTTTTTATACAGCATTCTTCCATGGAAAATTTATTTGTTTCTGGGTTTTGTAATTGCCATTCTGACAATTTTGGCAATCTCTTCGATCGGCATGTTAGTTACCGCCTTTAGAAAAACAAACACCCGATTGTCCAATAAAAAATCAATGTATCTTTCTATCGTCACCATTGTTTCAGGTTTGATCATTTCGATCCTTCTATACCTTTTGTTATTTGTTACTGATTACCGCGCACAAATAGGAGTCATTTATTTAACCTCAATTATTTACAGTATTTCTCAATTCATTCTGGTTTTTGGAGTGACGATAGGAGCTGTCGTTTTGTTTAGACAACTTTTGAGTTATCGCAGAGTTTCAGTCGGTTGGTTTGTAATGGGAATTATTTCGAGTGTAATATTGTTTGTTTCTCAATTCCCAGCGATCTTATTTAGAGTTAATCCAATTTTGGTTTTTACCGTCGACATCGTATTGATAATTATTGCAACAATTTCAAGCTTAATTATGATTAAAAAGGCTCAGTAAAAAAGAAGTGGGCTGTACGACAATCCAGAATATTTGGCGAGATTTCTTCCTTGATTAAAAATCTGAGGAATACCGGGTTTCTTTAACGAAGAACGAATGATATTTAAACAGACACTCAAGCCAATCCGAACGGCTGGTTTTTTGATATCCGATTCTTATAAAATATAGTGATATGCAATCAATCATTCAGAATCCCAATCCTACCGATCTCATACTGGCGTTAATAATTGTCGTTATTGCTTATTTGCTGACACACGGAGTAGTCCGCTTTATTCTTCGACAAACCATCAAATTGATTCCAGAAAGAATCGCTGTTATAAGAAACGTGATAACTGCTTTTGAAAATCCAATCAGAATCGTTGTTTTTTCGACTGGTTTTTTAATTGCCATGCAAGTGGCAGGATTCGCCACTTTTATTCTAAATATTGCTCTGTCAGTATTTCGATCAGTTTTAATGTTTAGTATTGGTTATGGAATTTATGGTTTTTCTGGACAATTAACTGAAGTTTTAACCAGACTCGGTCGCAAGGCAAATATTGAAACCGATTCAATTGTCATGCCGTTTATCACCAGAATTGTACAATTCGTGGTTATGCTCACGACTGTTGCAATCATTTTGTCCGACTGGGGCATAAACGTTAATGGTATTTTTGCCGGGCTTGGTCTTGCGGGTTTGGCCGTTTCAATGGCAGCACAAGATCCGATCAAAAACTTTTTTAGCGGAGTGGCTATCATCACCGGTAAACCTTTTCAAATCGGAGATTGGATTCAAACACCTAGTGTTGAAGGAGAAGTTGAAGATATCTCTTTTCGCTCAGTTTATGTAAGAACTTCAGACGGAGCGGTGGTAATTGTCCCAAATATTACCATTACAAGTGAACCACTGACTAATTGGTCGCGGTTGAAAGCCCGAAAATTAGCCTTCGTTTTTTTCTTAGATTTGTCTTCATCGACTAAAGACATAGAAAAAGCCATCACTAAAATCCAAAAACTTTTCTTAAATGACGAACGTTTTAAAAATGATAAAGATCGAGCTTATGTCAGCAATATTGGAAAACAGGGAATTGAACTGACAATAAGTACGACTTACCGAGTTAAAAAGTTCGACACCTCCTGGACTGATGTCCGTGGAGAAATTAATTTGGCAATCATGAAAATTTTGGAACAGCAAAAATTAAAACTTGCAAAAAATAATATCGATATCCAATAATTATTCATGAATTTCTAGAGGCAAACCATCCGGATCGAAAAAGAACATCATTGGTAAATTAGTGTAGTCATCAACTCGAATTGGCTCGGTCTTAATACCGAGTTTTTTTAATTCTTCGGCAGTCTCTAAAACAGAATTGACTTTAAAAGCTAAATGTCGAAGTCCGTAGGCCTCAGGATAATTTGGGCGGGCAGGTAAATTTGGATTTATAAAAACTTCCAGTTCAGCATCTTCCAGTTTTAAATCTAATTTGATATCGCCACGATCTCGTTTGTTTTCACGAATAATTTCAAAACCTAATTTGTCAACATAGAAATCGATTGTGCTGTTATAGTCCGAACTATTGATGGCTACATGGTGGATTTTATTTAGTTGCATTATTCTATTATGCAAAAATGAGATAATAACTACATAATTTTGAAGGAGAAGATATGGCTTTATTTGGTGGAAGTGAAGATTTAATGCCAATGTTTGTTGGCGAACACGCAGAAGGTACTTTAGGAGTGGTTAGTGGTTTTGGAATGAGTGCTGACGGTGCTTTGAAAGATATGAACAAAGCTGCCGAAAAGTTAGGTGCTACAGCCGTTGTTAATGTCCGTTTTACCGGCTTCGGTTCTAATGTGTTAGCTTTTGGAGATGCCGTTAAATAGATGACGGCTATGCTCATTTTGTTATCTTTGGTCCAGTTGCTGCCATTACATTTCTAACTATTCTTGAGATAGTAATCAGAATGATCAAGAACAACAAGAATTTTATGAAGAAATGAAGTTGCTAGATGATGAAGAAAACAAAGAAGACTAATCCTTTTAGACTTCTTTAGTTTGATATTATAAATGGGTATTCAAACAGTATTAGAGACACTCAAGTTTCAGGAAGCGAGCGGTTACTGAAAGCTCAAACACCAGTGTTTTGAACTTAGTTTGACTGAATTTCTAGTAATAGAAACGTCGCACGCGTTAAGTGTTTTGAGTGGTCCACATAAAAGTGGACAATTCAGGTGGTACCACGGCATGTCCGTCCTGTTTACAGGGCGGATTTTGTCATCTTAAGGAGAAAAAATGGCATACGATCACAAATCAATCGAAACAAAATGGCAAAAACATTGGGAAGATAAGAAGGTTTTTAAAACCGAAGACGATTTTTCTAAACCAAAATATTATGCGTTAGATATGTTCCCGTTTCCCTCAGGAGCCGGCTTACACGTTGGGCACCCAGAAGGATACACGGCAACTGATATAATGAGCCGTTATAAGAGAGCTAATGGATTTAACGTTCTTCACCCAATGGGCTTTGATTCTTTTGGTTTGCCCACTGAACAATTTGCAATGAAAACTGGGCGTTATCCTGCCGATATTACTGAAGAAAACATCGCCAATTTCACTCATCAAATGAAAAAACTGGGTCTTTCGTATGATTGGGATCGGGAAATTCAAACCTCATCGCCCGAATATTTCAAGTGGACTCAATGGATTTTTGAAAAACTATATGAAAAAGGTTTAGCTTATGAGTCTGAAATGATGGTTAACTGGGCGCCAGATTTGGATGGCGGTGTCGTTTTAGCTAATGAAGAAGTTATTGATGGTAAATCTGAACGTGGTGGATTCCCGGTTTACAGAAAGGCCATGCGACAATGGGTTTTGAAAATTACCGCCTATGCGGACCGTTTAGTTGACGATTTAGACGATTTAGATTGGCCAGATGCTATTAAAGAACAACAACGTAATTGGATCGGCCGTAGTATTGGCGCTTCAGTCACTTTTGGAATCGACAATTCTGATGAAACTATCGAAGTTTTTACTACTCGTCCAGATACTTTGTTTGGCGTTCAATATGTCGTTCTAGCTCCTGAACACAAGTTAGTAGAATCCATTGTCACCCTAGCTCAAAAAGATCAAGTAGAAGCTTATAAAAAAAATGTTCAGGTGAAATCTGATTTAGAGCGTACCGGCTTAAATAAAGATAAAACAGGTGTCTTCACCGGTGCCTATGCTACAAACCCAGTCAACGGAGAACAAGTTCCAATTTGGATTGCCGATTATGTTTTAGCTAGTTATGGAACTGGGGCCGTTATGGCGGTTCCCGCTCATGATGAACGCGATTTTGAATTCGCCGAAAAACATGGTCTCCCAATCAAGCAGGTCATTGAAGGTGGCGACATTCAAAAAGAAGCATATACAGAAGACGGGATTCACATTAATTCGGATTTCCTAGATGGACTAGATAATCAAAACGCGAAAACTAAAATTATTGATTGGTTAGAAGATAACAAT
The DNA here is from genome assembly GCA_031261865.1 of Lactobacillaceae bacterium. Lineage (GTDB taxonomy): Bacteria > Bacillota > Bacilli > Lactobacillales > Lactobacillaceae > Oenococcus. Next base: position 10,287 of record JAISIV010000077.1, read on the forward strand.
AAAGGACACAAACAAGTAAATTACCGTCTGCGCGATTGGATTTTCTCTCGCCAACGTTACTGGGGAGAGCCAATTCCGGTTATCCATTGGGAAGATGGTACTTCTACACTTGTTCCTGAAAATGAACTTCCACTTACTTTGCCTTACACAACCGATATCAAACCTTCTGGAACAGGGGAATCCCCGCTTGCCAATTTAGATGACTGGTTAACTGTCGACGGAACCAATTATGGAAAGCCAGGCATTAAAGGACGTAGAGAAACTAATACCATGCCTCAATGGGCAGGATCTTCTTGGTATTATCTCCGGTACATCGATCCTAAAAATGAAGCTGAATTAGCTTCGAAAGATAAGGTCGATTATTGGATGAATGTTGATTTATATATTGGTGGAGCCGAACACGCAGTGCTGCACCTACTCTATGCCCGTTTCTGGCACAAGTTCTTGTATGATTTAGGAATTGTCAACACAAAAGAACCATTCCAAAAGTTAGTTAACCAGGGGATGATTTTGGGTGAAAACCACGAAAAAATGAGTAAGTCAAAAGGGAATGTTGTTAATCCCGATGATATTGTAGAAGAATTTGGAGCAGACACCTTGCGCGTTTATGAAATGTTCATGGGTCCTCTTACGCAGTCAAAGCCCTGGTCTACAGAGGGGATTCAGGGTTCTCGTCGTTGGTTAGATCGTGTCTATCGTTTATTTATAGATGAAACCAGTGGACAAATATCTCAATCTGTCACAGAGTCTGACGAACTTGATAAGTCTTACGCGCAAACTGTAAAAAAGGTCACTGAGGATATCCAACGCCTAAGTTTCAATACGGCAATTTCTCAAATGCAAATTTTCATTAACGACGCTTATAAAACAGGCCCAATCAGCAAAGCCCATGCCAACGGTTTTGTTCAATTATTGGCCCCTATTGCACCGCATTTGGCCGAGGAAATTTGGCACGCACTTGGAAATACCGAAGAATTAAGTTTCGCCGCATGGCCAACATACAATCCAGATGATTTAGTTGAAGACGCTCTTGAAATCCCGGTTCAAATTAACGGGAAAGTTCGTGGCAAAATAGTTGCTCCTGCAAATCTTTCTAAAACCGAATTTGAAGAATTTGTTCAGCAAAACGATGATGTCAAAAATATCGTAGGGGATGCTACTATTCAAAAATTAATCGCGGTTCCAGGAAGAATCATTAATATCGTTGCTAAATAATTTAAGGCGCTTCGGCGTCTTTTTTTTGTTTATACTCAGTTCATGTTAAAGATTAATTTCGAAAACCCCACTCAATCAGATCTTGATTTAATTTTGGAAAATATCGGAAATCAACACCCTGAAATACGAGACGAGTACTTATTTAATTCATTTGCCCAAAACGCGCAAAATTTTAACGAAACTCAGCTAAATTGGTTATTTAAGCAATTAATTTCAAACTTAGAAAGTACAGATCGGTTAGTCAAATCTTTTTCGGCTTTATTTCTAGTTCGAATTATTAATCTACAGCCAAAACTAATTTCTTCGAAATTAATTGATGCCATCTTTGATGCGTTCATAAAAGAAACAGATGTTACAGGTTTTGATCGAGAAGTCGGCTGGGTTCATTTATTCGCGCATTTTTCGGATTTAATTTTCACAATCATTTATTTGGGCGATAAAACAAACTTTTCTGAAGAACAAATTCAGACCATCCTCATAAAAGTTTTTAATTTAGAAGAAGAACTACAAAATCACACCGAAGGTCGGATTGCGAACGTTTTTGCGATGGCAATCGACAAACAAATTATCAAATTCAATGATCTCTTGAATTGGCTTGAGGAATTAAGCAGTAAAGAGTACCCTCAGTATTTAACGACTATCGATTTTACTTTGAAGTTATTGGCTATTCTAGATTTTGAAAACCTGATTAGTTCAATTCAAAAACAACAGCTTTGGGACTTAATCAAGAATTTATATCAGGAAAAAGGTTATCTTTAGTCTACTAATTATTTCAAATTAAAAATTTTAGGTAAACTTATTCTTATGGATAATTCTGTTCAGATGACTACTGAACAACCAAATACTGATTCTCAAAATAGCCAATTGGTCCGTGGAGCAAGTTGGTTGGCGTTTGGGAATATTTTTTCTCGTATTTTAGGCGCTCTTTATATCATTCCCTGGACGATTGTTATTGGAGTTAACGCCACTAAAGCCAACGGTCTTTTTAATATGGGTTACACCATTTACGCCCTTTTTTTGATGATCGCAACAGCTGGTCTGCCTTCAGCCATCAGTAAATTGGTGGCACAATTCAACGCTAAAAATGCGCAAGGTACTTCACTTACGCTTTTAACTAGAGGGGTAAAAATTTCAATTTATGCTGGAATTCTTTCCGCTGCTTTCTTACTCGTTTTTTCAGATGTTCTATCGGCAGGGAATTCGTCTTTGAGGACAATTCTATGGTCCTTATCGCCAGCACTTTTGATTTTGCCTCTAGTTGCGGTTCTTCGTGGTTTCTTTCAGGGTAATAATTTAATGAAGTATTCAGCGATCAGCCAATTGCTCGAGCAGATCGCTCGCATTATTTTCATCCTTATTTCCACTTTTATAATCATTGCTCAAAACCCGAATAACTGGCGTGGAGCAGTAATTTCTTCAACTTTTGCAGCGTTTGTAGGAGCTTTAGTTGCTTTAGCCTATTTATTATTTTCGTTTATTCAAAAAAGACAAGTATTTTTTGCCCAAGCTAGGAGTGCGACAAATAATGAACGTCTACCTAAAAAAGGCTTCGTTATTAATTTGCTTAAACAATCTTTGCCTTTCATTATTGTTGGTTCTGCGGTCACCGTGTTTCAATTGATTGACCAGTACACTTATTTTCCAATCATGTCCCATTTTTGGAATCTAACGCAGAACTCGCTTTTAATTAGTTTCGCTCGATTTAATGCCAACGCTAATAAAATCATTATGATTATAGTGCCGCTAGCGGGTGCTATTTCTTCAGCTGCTTTACCGCTTGTCGCTCAGGCCGCTCAAAATAAAAATATCCAAGAAATAAAAAATCAGGTTTATAACGTTTTTCGTTTGTTCTTCGTCGTGATGATGATTGCCGGACTTGGATTGTACGGTATTGCTATGCCGATTTATGTTGTCTTCTATGGAAGTAGTGATCCTAATTTAATCAATGGTCAACAAATCCTTCAAGTATCTAGTATTTTCGCTATTTTCTACGGTTTCTATTCGATTGCGACTGTCATTGTTCAATCAGTAGATCGAGCCGACGAAGCAATGAAAGCGTTAGCATATGGCCTAGTGGTTAAAATTTTGTTCCAAGTGCCAATGATTTATCTTTTTAAAGATTTCGGCCCGCTAATGTCATCGATATTGGGAACAGGTTTCTCATCAATTTACCTGTTGAGAGTGTTGAAGAATAATTATCAAGTAACACTCATAGATATTTCTACATTGATCATTAAGATATCTCTATTGTCCCTAGCTTCAGGACTTTCTGCGCTAGGTATTTCAACACTTTTGAACAATTATTTGCCGCTCACTCGTTCGTATCAATTAATCACTTTAATTGTTTCGACTTTCGTTGGAGCCGTTGTTGCTGGAATTCTTCTATTCCAATTACACGTGGCTGACGATTTGTTAGATAGGTATTTGCGTCGAATTTTTAATAGGAAGGGTAGAATAAATAAAACGAGGTATTTAAGATGACAGATTGGAAAGAATTAGCAAATCAAAAAGCAGAAGCAATGATGACTGATTTATCTCAGTTAATTGCGATTCCTTCAGTTCGCGATGATAGCCAAGCCACTGAAGACGCTCCTCTAGGACCTGGCCCTAAGGATGCATTGCTTAAAGTAATGGACATTTTTAAGCGCGACGGCTTCAAACATGAAAATTTGAAAAATATTGTCGGCTACGCTGAATACGGCACTGAGGAGTCGGATGATAACTATGTTGCTTTACTAGGGCACGTTGATGTTATGCCTGCAGGTGACGGATGGGAAACTGATCCATTTACACCTGTTATTAAAGATGGCCGTCTTTATGCACGTGGCTCATCAGATGATAAAGGTCCTACAATGGCCGCTTATTATGGTTTGAAAATCGTTCAAGAACTTGGGCTTCCTTTGAAGCACAAGGTCCGTTTTATTGTTGGAACTGATGAAGAAAATGACTGGACTGGAATGGATTACTATTTCCAAAATCAACCACAACCATTGCTTGGTTTTTCTCCAGATGCCGATTACCCAATTATTAACGGTGAAAAAGGGTTAGGCCAATATGTTTTGAACTTCACACCAACTAATTCTGGAAACATCGTTCTTGAAGAATTTACTTCTGGATTACGTACAAACATGGTTCCCGGAACTGCAAAGGCGGTTTTGAGTGGAAGTAATTTATCTCAAATTGCAGATGCATTTGCAAACTATTTGAGTACAGATGAAAAGATTTCCGGTGATTCTCAATTGGCGGAAGACAAACTAACCCTTAATTTGGTCGGAAAACAAGCCCACGGAGCTTTCCCAGAACACGGAGACAATGCAGCTACTTATCTAGCTAACTTCCTTTCAGATTTGGATTTTGGTGGCGACGCTAAATTCTTCTTGGAATTAGTTGGTAAAACTGCTCATAAAGATCCTGAAGGTGTCAAGATGGGAATTGCTTCCGAAGATCCTGTGATGGGTAAGTTGTCATTCAACATTGGAATTCTTCGTTTTGTAAACAATCAAGAAGGTTTAATTAACGTTAACATTCGTTATCCAAAATCAACTAATGGTGAAATTATCTTAGGCCAACTAAATGATGCCATTCCTGCAGGCTGGGATGTTGAATTTGAAGTTCTTGGTCATAATCAAGAACCCCATTATGTTGATCCAAGTGATTCTGTAGTTACTACTTTGCTTGATATTTATCACACTCAAACTGGTTTGCCAGCTCATGACCAAGTTATCGGTGGTGGAACTTACGGCCGTTTGATGGAGCGAGGTGTTGCCTTTGGTGCTTTGTTCCCAGATGCCGAAGATACGATGCACCAAGCTAATGAATATATGCGTATCGATGATTTGATTCGTTCAATGGCAATCTATGCTGAATCAATCTATAAGTTAGCAAATCTCGATTAATCTATGAATAACATTAACCCGAACCTCTTGGTTCGGGTTATTTTTTTGCCAATTTATTGAAATTTAATATTTAGTGGATGAAAAGTGGAGCGAAGTGGGGAATCGTGGTAGACTTTTTGTATTGATTAAGAAAGGAGAATGGATGCTGATGTTTATGGGTGAGTACAATCACACGATTGATGAAAAATCTCGCCTTATCATCCCTTCGAAGTTTCGAAATCAATTAGGCGATACATTTGTCGTCACACGGTGGATGGAAAATTCACTATTTGCTTTTCCAAGTACGGAATGGAAAAAATTTGAAGAAAAGTTGTCCAATTTACCCCTCGGCGGAAAAGATGCGAGAGCATTTAGGCGTTTCGTAATGGCTGGGGCCACTGAAACTGAATTCGATAAACAAGGTCGAATTGTCATTCCTCAAAATTTGCGAGAGCATGCTCAATTACAAAAAGATGCTGTCATTACCGGATCCGGCAACGGCTTTGAAATTTGGAGCAAGGAAAACTGGGAGCAATACACTTCTGGTGTGGCTGAAAAGTTCGATGACATTGCTGAAAGTTTGGTGGATTTCTAATGGAAGATTATGGACATGTAACCGTTTTATTGAATGAAGCCGTTGACTTATTGGATGTCGACCCGACTGGCGTTTACGTTGATGCGACTTTAGGTGGTGGCGGACACACGTCGAAGATTCTTTCGAAAATTACTACTGGAAAACTTTATAGTTTCGATCAAGATTTAAACGCAATCCAATTCAACCAACAACGTTTTAAAGACGAAATTGCGTCTGGAAAACTAACCTTAATTCATTCCAATTTCGCAAATTTGAAATTTGAATTGAATGAATTAGGCGTTGAAGAAATTAACGGAATTCTGTTTGACCTAGGAGTCTCTTCGCCTCAATTTGATGACGAAGATAGAGGTTTCAGTTACCGCTTCGATGCCAAATTGGACATGAGAATGGACCAAAACCAGAATTTAAGTGCATATCAAGTGGTGAATGATTATCCACTGGCTAAATTAACTAGTATTATCGAACACTACGGTGAAGATAAATTCGCAAAAGCTATCGCAAGAAATATCGTCGCTAATAGGCCCATTGAAACAACCTTCCAACTTGTTGATGTTATTCGTAATTCCAAGCCTGAAAAAGTTCTTCACACAAAAGGACATCCGGCAAAGCAAGCTTTCCAAGCAATTCGAATTGAAGTTAATGCCGAGCTTGATGTTTTAAAAAAAGCTTTAGAACAAGGTTCAGAAATTTTGAAGAAGAACGGTCGTATGAGTGTGATCACATTCCACTCATTAGAAGACAGAATTGTAAAAAGATTCTTTGTCGATTTGTCGACGCCGCTAAAGTTGCCCAACGGAATCCCTGTATTAGATAAAGACAACCAAGCAGATTTCAAAAATTTGACGAATAAACCAATTTTATCGACACCTGAAGAATTAGAAATAAATCACCGCGCAGCCAGCGCTAAATTAAGAGGAATTGAAAGGATTAAATAATATGGCAGCTAATACATTTTCGAACGTAAATATTCCAATGGAGAAAACACGTAAAACTTCATTTAAGTTTTATCGAAAAGACTGGCAATTATTTTTCTCTTTCGTTGCTATGCTGGCCCTTGTTATTGCAGGACAAATCTTTCTAACTTCCAATTTAAGCAGCGTTAATTCAGCACTTGATACTCAACAAAAAATTACCTCTAATCTTAAGGAAAAAAACGATAAATTAACTCAAAAAATCGCCAACAAAACTAATCTTTCAGCTCTACAAAGTTACGCTGATAAGAATGGTATGGAAAATAATGAGGAAAACGTGCAAAATATTAATAAGTAATGAATGCACGTCAACAAAAAAAAATAGTTTTAAAAAATAGCAAAAATTCCACACGCGCTTTAATGATAATGAGTGCGGTTTTTTTGTTTTTCTTACTTTTCACTTTTTTTCAAATCGGTGTGCTTCACTATGCTAAAGGCCGACAAATCGCCACATCAGATGTAACTCGTTTTATTGATTCGACTTCGAATCAGCCAACTAGAGGGACCATTTATTCAGCTAATGGCGAACCATTGGCCGAGGAATCAAATACGTATGACTTGTATGCCGTTTTAGATAGTAAAGAGACCAAAGGATATGTTAAAGATAAAGAGGAAACCGCTAAAAAATTAGCTAAGTTACTCGATATTAAAGAATCGTATGTCTTAAAACAACTACAAACTAAAAACGTTTATCAAGTCGAATTTGGGAATAAGAGCAGAAATCTAAGTATCGCCGAATACGAAAAAATTAAAAAAGAAAAAATCCCAGGGATCGGTTTCCAAAAAAATCAGTCTCGTTTTTATCCAAATGGCGAATTTGCCTCTCATCTAATCGGTTACACAAAAAAATCTGATGATCTCGCTTCTCCTCAAGTTCAAGGCGTAATCGGTGTCGAACAATCTTATAACAAATATCTATCTGGCTCAATCAAACCGAATAAAGATCCGAATGCTTTGGCGACTTCTGTTACAAGCAACGGTGATGATGTGAGATTGACAATTAACACGGATATTCAACAACTCGTAGAAAGTACCACTGAACAAGTGAGTAAAGATATCCAGCCTAAACAAATGTTGACCGTTGTTATGGATGCTAAAACGGGAGCGATAATTGCTGGATCTCAAAGACCAAGTTTTAACGGAAATACCGGAGAAGGTTTGTCTGATATGTGGAGCTCTTTACTATATCAAGGAGCTTACGAACCAGGTTCTACTATGAAGACGTTTGTTTTAGCCACGGCGGCAAATGAAAACTCGTGGAAGCCTCAAGATACTTTTTTATCTGGTAATTTGTCGATTGCCGGCGGAAAAATTACCGATTCCTCTCAAGGACAAGGAGTAATTACTTATCAACGTGGTTATGAATTAAGTTCAAACGTTGGTTTTTCTTTATTGGAACAAAAAATCGGCAATCAAAAATGGATTAATGCCCTAAAAAAATATGGGTTTACCAAACAACCCAAGGGTGATTTTGATGCCATGGATGGCGGATCTTTGAATACTGATTCTCCGTTTTCGATTATTAATTCCGCTTTCGGACAGGGAATAACAGTAACTCCTTATCAACTTTTAAAGGGTTATAGCATGTTTGCAAACGACGGTAGAGAAGTCGAACCTTACATTGTTGATTCGGTTTCAAAAGACAATAAAGTCGTCTACCAACACCAGGTAAAGCTTTCTAAGAAGTTGATTTCTACTAGTGCTGTAAAGCAAACGACTGATTCGATGAAAGATTTAGTTAGTGCTGAAGGTTCAACCGGAAAAGCATTTGATATTTCCGATGAAGGATATCAAGTCATGGGAAAGACAGGTACTTCTCAAATTGCTAAAAACGGTGAATATGAGGATGGTTTTCTTAATTCAACATTCTCAGTAATGTTGATGGCTCCGGCGGATGAACCAAAATATATCGTTTATACCTACATCATGCAACCTAAAACAGTGATGGATAATTCGATGACTAAGACTCTGCAATTCGTCATGAATCCTCTAATGAAGAAACTGCTAACTAATATTGATTCGTCTGCAATCAAAACACCTTCTACGATTCGAGTGGTTCCTGATTTTCAAGATATGGAAACAGCTGCAGCCAAAAATTTGGTTGGCTCCTTAGATTTGGATTATGTTCTAATTGGTGATGGCGACAAAATCGTCAAACAATCGATCAACCCTGATTCTAAAATCGTTTCGAATAGCCGTTTAATGTTGGTTACCAATTCACTGAAAAATATTACGGTGCCCGATTTTAAGGGTTGGACTACTCGTGACATTATCGCTTATTCGAAATCAAGTGGTATCCAAATCAATATGAACGGTAATGGGTTTGTCGACTCGCAAAACGTTGATCCCGGAACTAAAATCGATCAAAATCAAACAATTGAGGTTAACTTAAAATGATATACCTAGCAATCGCAATTTCTTTTTTGGCGACAATTAGCATTTACCCTTTTTTCATAAAATACCTAAAAGCTAAATCGGCGGGTGTTTCGACTAAATGGTATGAAAGACAAGAGCAAAATGAGAAAAATGGTACTCCCGTGATGGGCGGGCTAGTTTTTCTTGCCGTCGCTTTAGTTGTTGCAATTGTCTTAGGACTAGGCACTAATACGTTGACTGAGATGTATCCTTTGATCGTAGCTACAATCGGTTTCGGTTTTATCGGTTTGGTTGATGATATTGAAAAAATTATCCCCGATGATGCATCGCGTAATTCTTTTGTCCTACGATTCAGTGATTTTTTTAAAAAACGAGCAGAAAAAAAAGGGTACGACTGGGGTAAAGGACTTACACCTCCAGCTAAGTTGACTTTGCAGATTACATTTTCTGCAATTTCTGCGGCTTTGGTACTGGTTTACGCACCTCATAGTTCTTTTAATTTAATCTTCACTTTAATTTATTTCGCCTTTAGTCTCGTTTGGATTTTAGGTTTTTCAAATGCCACAAATATAACTGACGGCTTGGATGGCTTGCTAACTTCACTTTCTATTTTTTCTTTTTTGGCATTCGTCTTTGTAATTGCTAAATCTCCTGATGCTCAGCAACATCTCGGTTTAATGTATTTTGACTTGTTGTTGATTACAAGTCTTTTAGCTTTTCTTTTCTTCAATAAACCTAAAGCACAAATTTTTATGGGTGACACTGGTTCGTTAGCTCTCGGGGCACTTTTAGCTGTTAACTCTTTGGTAATTCAAA
>JAISIV010000136.1 GCA_031261865.1 Lactobacillaceae bacterium
GGTTGGAATGTGATGAGCGTTTCTTCTCAACGTTTTACTTTATTTGCTGACGACGGAAAAGAATATCCGGTAGTTTCTAGCGCAGTGTCGCCTCATTTACTTCGAGGTCAATCTAACCCGTCTCTACCAAGTATTGATGAAATTTTATTCGATGCGGGCTTTGCTAGTGAAGAAGAAGCCACTGACTTTGGAGTTCGACCAGGAAACTTCATTGTACCTGTCGTTGAAACCGTCTTGTCCGCAAATCAAAAAAGAGTGTTCTCAAAATCTTGGGATAATCGATTTGGTTTAGTAACAATTCTTGAAGTGCTCGAATCGCTTAAAGATGTGGACTTACCAGTGGACTTGATCATAGGTGCGAACGTTCAAGAAGAAGTTGGGTTGCGGGGTGTCAGCGGAGCAGTTGAAAAATTCAAACCAGATGTATTCTTTGCACTAGATTCTTCTGCTGCAGACGATATTAATGGAAACCCAGATGCCCAAGGTCAATTGGATAATGGAACCTTAATTAGAGTTTACGACCCGACTGTTGTAAGCCCTGTTCGTCTGGTGGATTTTCTTATCAAGACAGCCAAGGATAATAACATCAACACTCAGTACTTCGTTTCTAAAGGTGGGACGGATGCAGGGAATGCTCAATATCAAAACTTTGGCGTTCCAAGTATGGCTTTAGGTGTCGTCAGCCGCTACATCCATACTCATCAAACCGTCTGGTCAATTGATGATTTCAATTCGGCAAAATCCTTGGTAATTGCGGTTCTCAAGTCGCTAAATTCCGATATTATCAAAGGCTTATATAATTAACTTATTGGACTGAAAGGTCCTTTTTTATTTTATGAATTTATTAATCTTAACTGAAAAACCATCGGCTGCCCGCAATTTCCAAACCGCTCTAGGTGGGGCGACGGGTAGCTACAATGGAGACAATTTTGTCGTTACCAATCTTCGTGGACACGTAATGACATTAAAAGAACCTGAAGAAATGGTTCCAAATGATTTGTCTGAAAAATACAAAAAATGGAATCTTAAGAATTTACCCTGGAATTTAGAAGATATTCGCTGGCAAAAAACTTATGTCAAATCTAAAAATCTAAAAACGGGCCGTATAGAAACAACAAAGAAATTGTTGGATGAAATCGGTGTTTTATCGAAAGCGTCAGATGCTGTTGTGATTGCCACAGATACTGATCCTTCCGGCGAAGGACAACTTTTAGCTTGGGAAGCTATTAACGCTATTAACTGGAACGGGAAAGTCCTTCGTGTAAATTTTATGGACGAATCTCCAAAGTCGATTCGAAAAGCCATGGATAACATGCAGGATGTTTCCGATCAAAGTAAAGACGGAGAATATCTCAAAGGTGAATCAAGAAACCGTTGGGATTTTTTGTCGATGCAAATTACTCGTGTTGCTGCAATTTCAGCTAGAAAACAAGGCTTCAACGTAGTTCCTCGTGAAGGAAGATTGAAGTCCGTTATCATCTGGAAAATCTTTGAGCAGTTACAAACTTTAAAGGATTACAAGAAAAAACCGTATTTCGAAGTTAAATTTCAAGACCCAGCCGGTCACGTTTTTCAACGCACGACAAAAGAGGAAAATCCCAAATATCGTTTTGAAAAAGAGGAGGATGCTCAAACCGATTTAATTGAATATCGTGATTCGAAAGTTACTAATATCAAACGAGAAACCAAGCATCAAGTTCCAGGCCGTCTGATTGATCTAGCGGCAGTGGGTGCGATTTTAGCACCGAGAGGTTATTCTTCTCAAGAAGTTTTAAGCACCTATCAAAAGATGTATGAAGCCCAAATTGTCTCATACCCTAGAACTGAAGACAAAACGGTCACTTTCGAACAATTTAACGAACTTTTACCAAAAGTTGATTCAATTGCCCACCTCGTTGGCGTCGACACTAGTCTTTTAACTCACCGAAAACCACGTCCAAGTCATGTCAAAAATCAAGGTTCTCACGGTGCAAATCGGCCCGGATTAAAAGTTCCAAAAAGTTTATCCGAGCTATCTCGATTTGGTAAGTCAGCAATCGATATTTATACAACTCTTGCTAAAAACTACCTAGCGATGTTAGCTGAAGATTACATATATGAAAAGGTTACTGCCGAATTATTGGATTATCCAGCTTTTAAAACGACTTTTAATATTCCTATCAAAATGAACTTTAAAGCTATTTTCGATAACAGTTATAGAAACACAGAAGACGAGGACCAGGATTCAAAATCCGATACTGTGGGTCCAACGGCTAGTCCATTTGTCTACGAAGGATCGAATAAAAAACCAGCTACACCGACAACAAAATGGATTATGGCTTTTCTTGAAAAGAACGATGTCGGAACGGGTGCTACTCGTTTGTCGACTCTCAGCGATATTTCTAAACCAAAGGGGATGATTACCGACCGGCGTGGAAAATTAGACCTCACCCAAGCGGGGGCTGTTTCGGCGGCCCTAATTAAAGATACTTGGATTGCCAATCCCAAAGTGACGAAAGATTTATTCACGATGATGAGTCAAGTCGGTGAGTTGAAGGTTTCTATGCAAGAGGTTATGGAAAACTCGATTGAATTATTCAAGCACGATATGCCGATAATTTTAGACAATGCTGAAAAGCTGCCTGAATTCCTCAACGCCAAAGATTTCCCCGGTCTTGGTAAAGTTGAAAAAACTGAAGTGGTATTCAATGACAAAAAAGTACAGATTCCTAAAACCTGGTCCGGCCACACTTTTACTGAAGATGAGTTTGAAAAATTATTAGATGGTCAAACCATTAAAGTAACCGCTAAAAGTTCAAAGACCGGCAGAAATTTTGAAGCCAATATCCATATTGGTGAGGAAGTTTATAAAGGGAAAAAACAAACCAAAATAATTCCTGAATTTTTGGAAAGTAGTACCAAAGCTGACGGTGACAAGATTCAAGCGGTAATCGATGGCAAAGAAATTTCATACAAGAAAAAATGGGGTACTCATACCTTCACTGAAGAAGAAATAAAGTCTCTTTCTGCCGGTCAAACAATTACTTTTGAGTCTAAAAGTCGGTATGGCAAAACATCAACAATTTCTGGAAAAATTGCCGAACAGACTTTCCGTGGTCATAAATATTGGGGCTTTATGAAAACCTCTTAAAACGTTGTGAAATAGGTAGAATGTGGATAATGAAAAATACATCTCGTGTAATTGGCAACTTTAAAGGCCAAGACATAATTGAATATAGCATCGAAAATGATAATGGCTTGAAGGTATCGATTCTTAATCTAAATGGAATTTGGAATCATTTTTCATTGAATGGGGAGAATGTTTTAGAGGAAGTTAATTTAGCTTCCGTTCCGGACGACAGAAAACAAATAAATGACGTTATCGTCTCACCTGACAGTTTAGAGATGATTACCGACGAATTTGACATCAAGTACCAATTGCTTGAAAACAACACATTGGTCTTTTCGTCCAAAGGAACCGATATGATGATTGGTTTTAAAAAAGCATCTTCAATTGATTCCAATTCTATTAACACGGTCATTCGGTTTGACGCTTTAAAATTGCGAATTACCTCTGAAAAGGCGAGCGTCAACATAATCAGCGCTAATCCACTGATTGTAGAGACCAAAGCAGGCGTTCCTTTTGAGGTTCGATATCGTTTAAGCTAGTCATTTTTCGCTGTTTGGACAATCCGATATTTAGGACTATAATATTAATGGTCAGGAAAGGTCAAATGGCAGAAAATTCAAATAATAACAATTCTAATAATATTTCCGATGTCATTGAAACGTACCTCAAAGACATCCTTGGACAACAAGAATTAGTCCAAGTTAAAAGAAGCGATTTGGCTGAACTTTTTCAAGTTGTTCCCAGTCAAATAAACTATGTCATTAATACACGTTTCAACATTCAAAACGGTTACGTTGTCGAAAGTAAACGCGGTGGAGGCGGTTATATTCAAATTACCCACGTTGATTTATTGAATAACGATCAAGTTTTTGATGATTTGATTGATGTAATAGGTGACTCAATCGGCCAAGCAAATGGTCAAAAAATAGTTCAAGCTTTATTCGATGATGAGGTTATTTCTCAAAGGGAAGCGAATATTATGCTTTCTGCTATCTCTAAGAACACTCTTCGAATCGCCGATAAGGTTTCAGAAAATACAGTTCGCGCTCGCGTTTTAACCGGAATGATTAATCGCTTGCGTTATGAAGAAGGATTAAATGGACAATAAATATTCCCCTCAAACACAAATCGTTTTAGATAATGCTCAAGCTCGAGCAAAAAGTTTCAACCACACTGCAGTCGGTTCAGAACACCTCCTATTAGCACTTGTGTCTCAAGTAAAAACACCAGCTGGTGTTTTGTTAGCTGACTTTGGATTAAGCGAAGATAATGT
>JAISIV010000010.1 GCA_031261865.1 Lactobacillaceae bacterium
AATCCTAAATTTGTTATAGGACATGTCGAAAAAATGGAGGATCATCCTGATTCAGACCATCTGCATGTTGTCCAAGTCAATATCGGAGAAAAAAGTGTTCAACTAGTATCGGGCTCCCCTAATATGCAAGAAGGAATCTATGTAGTGGTTGTCTTGCCTGGTGCAATTATGCCTAGCGGTCAAATTATTTGGCCTGGACAATTGCGCGGAGTTGATAGCTTTGGAATGATTGCATCAGCTAGAGAACTTCGTTTAAACAACGCGCCAGATCAGCCAGGAGCTCTTATTCTTCCTGAAGACTTTGGAAAACCAGGGGATGCTTTTGACTTCAATAAGGGAGACCGTCTGCTATGATTTATTATTTCATCGGCATAAAGGGAACTGGTATGGCTTCTCTTGCAAGGTTATTGAATGACTTTGGTTTAGAAGTATTGGGTTCTGATATCGAAAAACATACTTTTACCCAAGTTGGTTTAGAAGCCGACGGAATTCAAATCCTTCCTTTTGATCCAGAAAATATTAAACCTGAATACACGGTTGTTAAAGGGAATGCCTTTGATGATGATTTTCCTGAAGTAGTTGCCGCTCGTAAAATCGGCGCAGAAGTACTAACTTATCCTCAAACCGTTCAAAAAGTTATTGAAAGATATGTCGGCATTGGTATTGCCGGGGCTCACGGAAAAACAACCACAACTGCTATGATGTCTCACGTTTTAAGTTCGATTGAACCTACTAGCTATTTAGTTGGAGATGGTGTCGGTAAGGGTATTGAAGATTCGAAATATTTTGTTTTTGAGGCCGATGAATATCGTAGACATTTTATCGACTACAAACCTAATTTTGCTGTCGTTACTAATGTGGATTTTGATCATCCAGATTATTATCAAGATGAAAACGACGTTTTTAGTGCTTTTCAGGAATTTACAGATAACGTTAAGGACACTCTATTTGTTTACGGGGATGATCCTCTAGCAAGTAAACTACGGGCAAAACACGTTGTTAAATTCGGTATTCAACAGGGAAATAATAATTTCTTCGTCCAGAATGTTGTAAAAAATGACCTTTTTACCGAATATGATGTTTGGGCTCCTGAACAATACGTCGGCCATGTCAAAACACAAATTGCTGGAGATCATGGAATTATTGATTCCCTAGCTGTTTTCGTCACTTTGTATAGTGTCGGTTTTGACCCAGACCAAATCGCTCTAGGAATTCAGACTTTTGCCGGGGCCAAAAGACGTTTCAATATTAAAAACGAAAATGGCCTTACCTACATCGATGATTATGCTCATCATCCAAATGAAATCAGTACAACGATTCAAGCAGCCCGACAAAAGTTTCCCGACAAGAAGTTAGTCGCTATTTTTCAACCTCATACTTTTTCAAGAGTTGAGGCTTTCGGCGATGAATATGCCAAAAGTCTTAGTGCCGCCGATTCAGTCTACTTAACCCCAATTTTTGGTTCTGCAAGAGAAGCAGATGGCAATGCAAGTAGCGACGATATTGGTAAATCAATCCCTAATTTTCAAAACATCATCACTGAAGAAAATGCTCGAGACGTATTTGAAAAACATCGAGACGATGTATTAATATTTATGGGTGCTGGAGACATTGAAAAATACGAGGCATTGTTGGTCAAATAAGGTCAAAAATCGTTATATAATATTTATAACCTTAAATTGAAAGGGAAAAAATATGCAAAATTACAATGAAAAAATTGTTGGAAGCAATGAAGGAACCAGTAACGCCGGTCTAAATTCTTTCTTTCAACGCACTTATAGCTTTATGATGCTTGCGGTTGCCGTTTCTGGTGTTGTCGCGTGGATGATGTCAACAGTTTTCGAGCAACAGTACGTTAACATGATGACCAGTATGGGGAGTCTTACTTGGATTATCTTGATGATTGCCCAATTTGGTATCGTCTTCTTAATTGGACGTAATTCCATTAAGAACCCAGGCGCTGCTTTTGGTGGCTTGATGGCATTTGCTATCGTTGAAGGATTCGTACTTGGATCAATCTTCTTAATTTTTGATCTTGGAACTATCGCTTCGGCTTTCGCTGTTGCTGCCGTTGACTTTGCTGCTATGGCTTTGTTCGGTTTCTTCTCAAAGAAGAACATGGCTGGTATGGCACCAATCTTATTTGGAGCTACCATTGCATTGATTATTTCAAGTGTTGTTAATATCTTCCTGCACAGTTCTGGAATGCAATGGTTGATTTCAATCGCTGCCATCGTAATCTTTTCAATCTGGACAATGTTTGATAACAATCAATTGAAAAATACCTATTACCAAATGGAATCTGCTGGAATTACCGATTACAACGGTATTGCAGTCAACGGAGCTTTAAACCTTTATATGGACTTCATTAACATCTTCATTAACTTGGTTTATATTTTCGGTGGTTCATCTAGAAATTAATTTCTATCAAATTTTGAAAGGACTTCGGTCCTTTTTTATTTTGCCCTTATAATGAATTCAATGACAAAAACTGCTCTTTTAATTGATGGAAATTCGCTTGCTTTCAGGGCTTATTACGCCATGATCAACCAAGTTGATAGATTTATTAGCCACAACGGCCTGCATACTAATGCCCTAGTGGCTTTCAATAATTTCTTTGATCAAATAGTCGATACCATTCAACCGGATTATGCTCTGGTTGCCTGGGATGCTGGAAAAGCTTCGACGACTTTTCGAGGAGAATCTTTCGATGAATATAAAGCACAAAGAAAAACGACCCCTGAAGAATTAGTGGAACAATTTCCATATCTTAGAAAACTAGTGGAGTTACACGGCGTTAAATCTTATTCACAAGACGGTATCGAAGCCGATGACATCGTGGGTACTATGGCTAAAATCGCGGAAGACGATGGACTTCAAGTTTTGATTTATACTGGCGATAAAGACTACCTTCAACTAATCACGGATAACGTGACAGTAAACGTCACAAAAAAAGGGGTAAGTGAGTTAGATATTTTTACTCCAAGCTTGTTTGCTGAAAGGTATGACGGTTTATCGCCCCAACAAATGATCCAAATTAAGGGTTTGACTGGTGACACTTCAGATAACTATCCAGGGGTGACGAAGGTTGGTGAAAAAACCGCTATCAAGCTTCTCAAGGAATTTGGATCCATCGATGGGATTTATGACCATGTCGATGAAATGAAAGCATCGAAGTTAAAAGAAAATCTTTTAACTGACAAAGAAATTGCTTATCGTGCTTTGGACTTGGCTACAATTCGCGTTGACTCTGATTTAAACATTGGCTTAGATGACATTAAATACACTGGTATTGATTACCCGGAATTAGTTAAATTTTACGAAGAAATTGATTTCAAACAACAGTTGGCTAAAATTCGTGCATTAAATTTGGATGGCTCCAAAAATAGCACCGATTCTCAAACCGTAGTCGCTCAATCAACTTCATTTATTCCTTTGAACGAATCGAATTTTTCGCATGTGGCTGAAATTGATGCACCGTTTGTTTTATACATAGAACTTGATTCCGATAACTATTACACAGCTTCAGCTATTGGTTTTGTTTTAGGCAATAGCAAAACTGGTTTTTTTGTTAGTCGTGATATCAATTATTTAAATAACCCTGACATTCAAAAACTCTTAACTTCTGATTTGCCTAAGTCAACATTCAACCTGAAATCTCATTACGTTTTTTTAAAAAAACGCGGAATAAATCTGGTCAATGTCACCTTTGATTTTCTCTTGACTTCCTATTTGTTAGACACTAATGACAACGACAATACTCTTGCAACTTTGGCGGGTAGGTATGATCAGTACCTTGTTTCAGACGAATCTTTTTATGGTAAGGGTGCTAAGTTCTCAGTGCCGGGTGATAACGAATTATTCGGCCACTTAGCTAACAAGGCTAGTGTGATTGAAAAACTCAAACAATCGCAACTAGACGATCTAGCGAGTCACGAACAATTAAATTTGTATCAGAATATTGAGCTACCACTTTCGATTGTTTTAGGCGACATGGAATTCGCTGGAATAAAAATCGATGTTCCACTATTAACTCAAATGGGTCTCGATTTTGATGCTCAAATAAAAGAATTAGAGTCTGAGATTTATAGGGACGCGGGTCAAGAATTCAATATCTCCTCACCAAAACAACTAGGTGAATTGTTATTTGAAAAAATGGGAATTCCACCGGTAAAGAAAACGAAAACTGGTTATTCGACAGACGCTGAAGTTTTGTCTCAATTAGCTCCAAGTTACCCATTTGTTGAAAAAATTCTCCAGTATCGTCAGCTGACAAAATTAAATTCTACCTATGTCAAAGGTCTCTTAGATGCTGTCGACCCGAATGATTCTAAACTCCATACAAGATATTTGCAGACACTCACTCAAACTGGGCGATTGTCTTCAGTCGAACCAAATTTGCAAAATATTCCCGATCGTGATGATTTAGGCAAGTCAATCAGAAAAGCTTTCATTCCATCTTTTGAACCGGCTGAAATTTTAGGCGCGGACTATTCTCAGATTGAGTTAAGAGTTTTGGCTTCGATTTCAAAAGATCCAGAATTGATTGCTGCCTTCAAGGATGGCGAGGACATTCATGATGCTACTGCGCGACGAATCTTTCAACTTTTGCCGACCGAAACGGTTTCGTTCGATCAGCGTAGACACGCCAAAGCGGTCAATTTTGGAATAGTTTACGGGATTTCAGATTTCGGTCTAGCTAAAAGTATTGGATCATCTAGAGTCGCCGCTAAAGAAATGATTGAAAATTATTTCCATAATTTTAGCGGTGTAAAAACTTGGATCGACAATACGATTCAACAGGCGAAAAAAGATGGTTATGTGTCGACACTATTTAATCGTCGTCGTTATTTACCAGAAATAAATTCTAAGATTTTCAACCTTCGCTCATTCGCTGAACGTACTGCAACTAATTCTCCAATTCAAGGTAGTGCTGCTGATTTAATTAAAATCGCCATGATTAAAGTGGCTGAAGTAATTAAACAAAGAGAATTAGAAACTAGAATGTTACTGCAAATTCACGACGAATTACTTTTCGAAGTGCCTGATTCTGAAGTTGAATTATTTTCAAATTTACTAAAAGAAACAATGGAAAATGTCACACAACTAAACGTTCCGTTGAGCGTAGATGTTCATTATGGAAGGACTTGGTATGACGAAAAATGACCGACAACAGAGCCGATAAAATCGATGAAATTATTGATGTTTATGATTCCAAGGGTAATTTAACCGGAAAAAAGACTTCTCGTGGAAAAGCCCGCAAACAAAATGAGTTTAACTTGGTAGTCACTGTTTTTTTGGCAAATTACGACAATAAAGTCGTCGTAGAACAGCGTTCCTTTAATAAAATTGGACGCCCCGGTCAATGGGAAGCTTTGGTTTCTGGGTCAGTCTTAAGTGATGAAGATTCGCTAACAGCGGCTATTAGAGAAATCAAAGAGGAATTAGGTCTAACGGTTTCTGTAAATCGAGATGATTTTTTTATTAGAACTACCTGGCGTAATACCTTAGTTGATTACTTTGTCGTCAGATCTGACTTTAAATTCGAAGACATTGAATTTCAAGTTTCAGAAGTTGAACAAGTAAAGCTTGTGGACGTTGAAGAAATGTATCAGTTGCTCAGCAAAAATAATGGAATTGAACCTTATCAAGATATGATTCCCGATTTTTTAGAAAGGATTAAAAATGCCTGAATTACCAGAAGTTGAAAGTGTTCGTCGTGGTTTAGAAAAGCTAGTTTCAGGACGGACGATAACGGATATTGATTTAATCTACCCTAGATTGGTTAATGGTGATGCTCATCAATTTTTTGATAGCGTGATGAACCAAACTATTATGGAATTTTCCAGGCGTGGCAAATTTCTTTATATTCGTCTGTCAAATAATTTGACGATTATCTCTCATTTAAGAATGGAGGGAAGATATTCTGTTGAAGATCAAAACCAATCGCCTCACAAACACACTGAGTTAATTTTGAAGTTGGATGATGGCCAACAAATTTTTTATGACGATACTAGAAAATTTGGTCGCATGGAATTATCCAAAACAGGTCTTGAAGCGCAAACGGTTAAGTCTATTGGTTCGATGGGACCTGAGCCTACAAAACGTACTTTAAAAAGTGAGTATTTTTTCAACAAATTGCAATCCTCGAAAAAAGAAATTAAACCTTGGTTGTTAGATCAAAACAACGTAGCAGGCGTTGGCAATATATATGCTGACGAAGTCCTCTGGCTTAGCAAAATCCATCCGGAAACACCAACCAATCATTTAACCTTTGAACAAAGTGAAAATTTAAAAAATAACATAATAGAAGAATTGTCCTATGCTATAAAAAAAGGTGGATCTACCGTCCATTCTTTTACAAGCTCAGATGGTAAGACTGGACAAATGCAAAATTATCTTCATGCCTACGGACGCAAAGGCCAGGCTTGTGAACGTTGTGGGACACCTCTTGTGAAAATTAAAGTTGCTCAAAGAGGAACAACTTTTTGTCCTTTTTGCCAACAGTTACAATAATTAGTATGAAAAAAATAGGAATCACTGGTGGTATTGGTTCTGGAAAGACTGTAGTCTCGAACGTGTTTAGAGGTGAAGGTTTTTCAATTATTGATGCCGACGTCGTGGCTCGACAAGTTGTTGAACCCGGTCGTCACGAATTAGAAGAACTAAAGAATGTTTTTGGCGTCGAGATAATGCAAGGCAACGCACTTGACCGAAAAAAATTGGGCCAAATCGTTTTTTCTGACTCTCATAAAAGAAAAATTTTAGACTCCATTTTACAACCTGCCATTCGACAAGCGATGTTGATTCAAATGGATTACTTCCAATATT
>JAISIV010000041.1 GCA_031261865.1 Lactobacillaceae bacterium
ATGTTACTTTTAATGTCTCCAAAGAACATAAAAGCATCCTGTAAAACTAGACCAGTTTTACGTCTGAAATCAGTCATGTCTAGATCCCTGATATCTTGGCCATCAATTAGAATTTGACCTGATTGGAATTCATAGAATCGCATTAACGCGTTTATAGTTGAACTTTTACCTGATCCGGTGTGCCCTACTAAAGCGACCGTTTGACCTGGTTCAGCAACAAATGACAAGTTCTTTAAGATTACATTTTTATCATCATAACTGAAATTAACATTTTTAAATTCAATGCGGCCATCTGTTATCGTTTTATCTGCTCCAGCGTTTTGAGATGGTTCGTATTCAGTTTCGTCGAGAATCTTTCCGGCACGATATCCAGAAACCACTCCATCTTGGAAAGAAGACATCTGTTGTTGAAGATTGGAAAGCGGACTAAAAATATTTGTCGCAAGAGAAATAAATACGTAGGCGGAACCGGCAGCAATCAGTCCTCTAATTGAAGTTTGTCCAAGATATAAATAAATAACGACAACGGCAATTCCTTGCAATAACTGATTTAACGGCCCAAGGAGTCGAGCATCATTTTTAATCATCGAAACACGAGCGTTGTAATATTGCTGGTTAATGTCTAGATATTCATCAGTAATTCTTGACTCTTGATGGAAACTTTTAATTGTGGAAATTCCATTAATTGATTCAGCTAATTTAGCATTCAAACTTGAAAGCCTCTCACGCATACGACGATAGACGCCTGAAGAAACACGTTGATACAACCAAATGGAAGCCAAAATAATTGGTAGAAAAATCAATAACCATAATGCTAATTTCGCATCAGCTTGGTACATGAAAATGTAGGCAAAGATTACTGAAGTAACAGTCGTAATTAAAGTTGAAAACAAAAACCAAAAATCAAAGAACGATTCCGTGTCGTTCATCACACGAGTAACTAAGGATCCACCTGGAGTTTGATCGAAGTAACGCATCCCTAAAGAATGCAGTTTTTGATAAAGTCTGCGACGAACTTCGTTCAAAGCGCTTTCGGCTGCGTCTTGATAAATTTGATTTTGAAAATAACTTACGAACGATGTAATCACACGGATTCCGGTGAAAATCATGGCGAAATACAAAACCGTCTGCAAGGTCGTATTTTCTTTGGTTAGGCCTGTGTCAATAAATTCCCCAAGCATCCAAGGCAACAAAGCTTGAACTAGCGAGAACAAAAGTACCAATAGACCAGAGAATATGAATTTCCACTTTACAAATCCAGCCATCTTAGCTAAGCGCTTGATGACGGATAATTGCTCTTTAACCGGGATACTTTGAGCCCAGACTGAATTGGATTGATTATTGTCCATTACTTATCCTCCTTTCCACTTAATTTGGCATCTAATTTTGTTGCTAGTTCTTGTTGTTTAAAGGTCTTTGAATACCAACCTTTTTCCTTCAACAAACTTTGGTGATTTCCGCGTTCAATGATTTGGCCGTCTTTGAAAACTAAAATTTCGTCGGCACTTAAAACTGAGCTAATACGACTCGCGGCAATAATAGTTGTCTTTCCAGCACGATCTTCTTTCAAAGCCTGAAGGATCTCTTTTTCAGTTTTAGCATCGACAGCACTTAAAGCGTCATCCAAAACTAAAATTTCAGGATTAACAATTAAAGCTCGAGCAATTGACAAACGTTGGCGTTGTCCGCCTGACAGTGAAATACCATTTTCTCCAACTTGAGTCAGATACTGATCGGGCATTTCTTGAATATCATTATGTAAAGCTGCTGTCTGAGAAGCTTTAATTACGTCACTAATTGGTAGTTTAGGATCAATAAAAGCGATGTTTTCAGCAATCGAAGTACTGAATAAGAAGTTGTCTTGAGAGACATACCCAAAAATTCCCAAGTACGAAGACATTTTGTATTTTTTAATATCTACGCCGTTGTAAGAAATATCACCTTTGTAATCATCGAACTCACGCATAATCAACTTTAAGATGGTAGACTTTCCAGATCCAACTGAACCAACCAAACCTAAACTCTTACCAGCTGGTAATTCAAATGAAACGTTTTTCAAAACTGGTTTAGGATCGTCGGGATAAGAAAAAGTTTCTACATCTACTTTCAAGGTTCCAGATTGAGTAATTTCAAGTCCATCAGGATTGTCGACAACATTATTTTTTTCGTGTAAAATCTCTTGAACACGATCGTAACTAGAATTGGCACGTTCCAATAAGTTAAACAATTGTCCTAAAGCAAACATTGGCCAGACCAAATTTCCGACATAACCAGTAATCGTGACTAATTCACCGACAGTCATTTGTCTTTCTAGAACCATGCGTCCGCCAATTACAGTCACAATGAAATAGACAATCGACATCACAATCCAAGCCAACGGATCGAACAAAGCATCCATTTTTGCAACTTTTCGATTATTGTTAACTTGTTTGAAAGTCTCTTTATTAAAAGCTTCAATATCTTCTTTTGATTGACCCAAAGTTTTAATTACTTTAATACCCAAAAATGATTCTTGTGCGTGTTCGGACATATGGGAAAACTGTTCTTGATAAGTCGTAAAACGCTTACGCAAACGAGGAGCAATCCACATCACGCCGAGAGCAATTAATGGCATGGGTAAAATAGCAATCAAAGTTAAGCGCCAGTCAGTAAAAAGTAACATGGCACCCAACGTCAAAGCTACAACGGTCGTTGAATCGAACGTCATCAAAACCCCACCAGAAGCGGCTCTTTGAATGGCTGACAAATCATTACTAGACAAAGCCATTAAATCTCCGGTACGGTGTCGTTGATAAAATTCAGCATCCATTTTCAGGTAGTGCCTAAACAATTGCTCACGAAGACTTCGTTCTAATAAAGCGGAGCCTTTTACGATATGGGTCCAAAAAATATATCTAGAAATATACATCACTCCATAGATCACGAGTAACGCGATTAAGAACCAAATTAACCAGTTCCACGTCATTTTTTTATCGACTACTTGGTCAGTGAAAATCCCCATTAATTTTGGGGGAATTAATTGCAAAACATTGACTACTAGAAGAAAGAAAATTCCAATTAAATAGTTATTTCTATATTTCTTGAAAAACCATCCTAGTTTGACATAAATACCCATAAAAACCTCACTCTTTCGAATAAACAAAAAAATCAGCATAAGCCGATTTTCAAAATTATATTCAGTTTACACTTTCAAACAAAATAAACTCTCAATTTTATATGAACTTTACTCTTCAAGTTGGTAATAATAACTAGAAATCGTAATGTCTTCAGACTTCACAAACACACGTCGCAAACGATAAGCTGTCTGGTTGTGTAAGACATTTTGATACCAATGTTTTGGTACGAACTGAGGGATTAAGACCGTCAACGACATATTACGTTTCTTTGCTTTTCCAGCCATCGCACTAATAAATTCACTGGTTGGCGCAATAACATCACGGTAACTTGAATGGATATCTACGTAACGAATATCTGGGAAATAACGTTCAAATTCTCTTTGGGTTTCTTCTTCTTTAGCTTTGTTCGTATCAAAACTGACGTGCATTCCAATTACATCGTTGGAAATTGACTTAGCATAATCAACAGCCGAAACCGTTACTTTAGTCACAGATCCTAGGAGGACGATTGTCATTGCCCCATCGTAATCTTTACGCATGTCCTTGATTTGTTGAGGATTTACGCGTAATTGATTGGCAATTGAAACATAGTGTTTCTTCACGCGAACGAAGAACAAAATAATCAATGGCATTATTATGAGATATGGCAAGACGGTCGTGAAATGAAGGGCGAACAGTGTCACAACTAGAAAGGCACTAATAAAGGCTCCAACAAAGTTGATTATTGATTTTCCAATCCACATTGAACCACGTTCGCGATACCAGTGGATAATCATTCCAGATTGACTTAACGTGAACGGAACGAAAACACCAACCGCATACAAAGGAATAAGATGTTCGACTTCACCTTTGAAAATCAAAAGTAGAATAATTGCACCAATCGAAAGGGCAGCAATTCCATTACTGAAACCTAAACGATCCCCTTTATCTTTGAATAGGTGTGGCATGTACTTATCGTTAGCCATAGCGTAAGAAAGCATTGGGAAAGCTGAGAATCCAGTATTGGCAGCGACCGCTAAAATTGCTGCAGTAGCAAATTGGATTACATAGAAACCAATTGAACTGTCTCCACCAAAAGTGATTGAAGCAATTCGTGAGAGAACCGTATTGTCGGAGGTTAAGGGATTAATTTGGTAGGCATAGCTGAGGAATGTTACACCTGCGAATAAAATCGCCAAAATCAGCGACATGATAAGGAGAGTTTTTGAAGCGTTTTTAGCTTTAGGTTCTTTGAAATTAGGAACAGCATTACTAATTGCTTCAACCCCAGTTAATGAAGATGAACCACTTGAAAATGCTTTTAGGAACAAAATTATTCCAGTATTTTTAGCACTTTCAGTAACTGTTGCCACCTCTTCGGGTGTGTATTGTCCAGTAGCAACGCGCCAAATT
The DNA here is from genome assembly GCA_031261865.1 of Lactobacillaceae bacterium. Classification (GTDB taxonomy): domain Bacteria; phylum Bacillota; class Bacilli; order Lactobacillales; family Lactobacillaceae; genus Oenococcus. Next base: position 4,509 of record JAISIV010000041.1, read on the forward strand.
CCGAACAACAACATTCCGATCATCGAAATAACAAATAAATAAACCGGCACCATCAAGAAATTAGCAGACTCACGCAAACCACGTAAATTCATAATCATCAAAGCAAGCACTAAGAAAATCGCAATTGCTAATGACCAAGAATGAAGTTGAGGGAAAGCTGAGGTAATGGCATTTGCGGCGGCCGCAACAGATACGGCAACCGTCAACATATAGTCAACTAATAGAGATCCACCGGCGACTAAACCGGCTCCATTTCCCCAGTTAGTTTTGGCAACTATATATGCACCACCACCACTAGGATAAGCGTGAATAATCATTACATATGAAAAAGTAATAGCAGCTAACAAAAGCAAAACTAAAGCCGCGATTGGAAGTTGCATCCAAAGCGCTAGTGCAGACCCCGCTGCAAGAGCAGTAGTGATCATTTCAGTACCATAGGCAACTGATGACAAGGCATCAGAAGACAACATAGCTAACGCCTTAATTTTGGAAAGACTTTGATTGCCTTCCTCGTTTGTTTTTAAGGGTTTACCTATAAAAATTCGTTTTAAAAATTTAATCATGATTTATTCAACAGTAATAGATGTTACTTTTACAGGATTCTCAGGTTGAGATTTTTCCGAGGTAGTCTCATTGGTTTTAACTGGAGCACCCGCGATTGCTATAAGAGTATCAAAACCATCAATCAATTGACCAAAAATAGTGTAACTACCATCCAATCTTGGTTCTCCACCCTTTTTATATGCGTCGAGAATTTTAGTTGGATATTCATTTTGGCCTGGAATGCGGACCAATTGTTGGGTAGTAGGATTCTGAGTGGCGGTCGCTTTTTTGAGCATGTCTTTAGTCTGATTCTCATCGTTACTTACAATGAAGAATTGACTTCCGTTAGTGTCAGCTCCGGAATTGGCCATTGCTAAGGCTCCATTTAATGCGTAGAGTCGTGGACTAATTTCATTTTTGAAACCATTACCAGCATCTTTAGAAGTATCTTTGCCCTTCCAAATTGATTCACCACTTGTATTGGTATTATCTGGTGAACCGCCTTGAATCATAAATTCTTTAAGAACTCGGAAGAACTCGGTGCCGTTATAGTAACCGTCTTTAGCGTGAGTTATAAAGTTTTCAACAGCAAGTGGGGTTAGTTTCTTAAAAAGTTTAAAAGTCATTGAACCCTCGGTCGTATTGATAACAACTTTAGTTTCAGTTTTAGGATCAACTTCTTTACTTAGTTGAGGAAAATCCATTTTGTTTAACTCGCTTTTGGAGTACTTGGCATTTAATCGTACCGTCTTGGCCTGTTCTTCAGCGGCCTTATCGATAGCTGCTTGTTTAATGCTAGTAGCGTTGATTAAGTAGTAAGCTTCGGTACCAATTCCAGCAAGCAGAACTATTCCCACGGCCAGAATCAAGATGTTCTTGGCCGACCAAAAGCTTTTTTTATTTTCAGGTTCGTTTGTCATTTTTTGTCTACCTTTTTAGTATTTGTTTGTTGATGGGCAATGAAGTACACTTCGGTACTAATTGCAGCAATTGAAATGACAGCAACCAGAGCAATAAGAACAGCCTTCAACTTTGGGTGCTTTTTAACTTCGATTTGTTTATCACCCTCAATTTCTTTTTGGCGCAATCTGTCTTCGGCTCGCTTTTTATCATTTTCAATATCATTCAATAAAGAATTGATTCGTCGTTGAGCAGGAGTAGTAGTGATTGCTTGAGTGTTTTTATTTTTGTTAGCGCTAGCTAATTTTTGTGCCGGAGTTTTTGATTTGGCGACACGTTTTTTGGTTTTTTGCTGTTTTGCCATAACTAAAATAGTTTACTCTTTTTAATCATCCGGGTACTCGCCTTTTGGCCAAATAGTCGTCGTTAGCTTCCTCAAATTAGCTGATCCATAACCAGTAAAGATGCCAGTAAGGTGCAGATCGTAACGGAAATTATTTTGCATCGTTTTGAAAATAATTCTAGTTCCTTCTTTTGAAAATTCAAAAACGCGCTTGTCAGCAGGTGTGAAAGCTTCAATACGCATACTTGGTTTCCAGTTTTCGGAAAAGTCAGCATCGATTATCATCTCGACGGTGTCACCTTCATATAAATATGGAAACGATCCTGAACGACCACTTGCTACTGTGTTTTCAATCGTCGAAAAGCGCATAATTGTCTCACCAGAATCAATGTAACCGGATTCAAAATGTAATGATCCATCATCATTTTCTTCATAAATCGACGCATTAGAAAACCAAAAAGAGGAATTGATATTAATAGGAATTTCGTATTTAGTAATCATTTTGTGTCCTCTCTAATCTTTCAAAAATGCCGAAATAGTTGAATTGATAATGTTATACATTTCATTCATATGACTGGCGTGGGGACCATCATAACTTTCAACGTAAGGTGGTATGCCACTTTCTTCTTCAATAATACGAGCCAGTTCCTCGAATCCAGATCCGGCTGGGTCATCGCTATTCATGTGCATCAGAGCGACTTTTGAATTGGCAAAAGTCCCCTGACCATAAATTTTTTCTTTATAGCCCCAAGGGCCTCTTTGCATGTTACCGGCAATTAGCTCGCGAGCATGAATTTGCCAACCAGCAACCATTTTGTTGGCTTCTTCAATTGGAGAAATTCCGCCACCTAAATACCAATCCAAATCGACTAGCGGTTTTGAAATAATTAATTGTCCAGCTTGCAAACGTCGGCCATAGAATGTTGCTCCCAAGGTACCCATCGAATAACCATTAACTAAAACATGGTCGGATTCTATTCCGAGCAATCCCATGTAGCGTCTGATTTCACCTTCAAGCATCTTTTCGTATTCAGGATCATCGGCGGCAGACATATGGAAAGTTCCACCATCAGTTCTGGAATCTTGGAAATAAAGTGTGGGTACATCATAAGCTCCAAGCATTGACATCATTTCGAATTTAGGCAAACGCGATAGGAATCCAGTAAAACTGACCATCATATATTTCATGTTGCGACCCGGCTGGAAGTAAGTTAGGATTTCTTCTCCACCAGGCGTATGCAGAACCTTGTCGCCGGCGATAAATGTTCCAAACCCGTGACGCGACTTTCTTTGGGCAATCCATCGAAAATCGAATTGTCCTTCTCCGGCCACTTGAACTTCAATAAAAAGTTTTGCAGCAGGTTGAGGAACGATTAATGTCTGGTGATTTTCAGTGATATACATCGTTGTCACCAGATTGTTTTGGTTATCGTAATAATTAAACTTCAAACGCCACTGAACATTTTGGCTATGTTGTTCATAAATGAAAAAATCATGTTCGCCGGCATTGTTTGGAAATGGAATTGAATATGTTAATCCACGAGGCGATGAACCGTTGATATCAAACATCGGAGCAACGTAGGCAATTGTTCCGTCATCTAAAGTATCGCCGAACTTGCCAGTAAAACGAGTGTGCCAACGGCCAAGGTGTGAAACTTTGAAGGGTTTGTCTGGACCATTACTTTTACGGTTTATTCTTAGCTGTTCACCAATTGGCATCGTGTTTCCGTCTTGTCCAAAGAAGAGATACTTTTCTAGTGTTTCGGGCTGGAACAAAAATTCATCTTCCGGAGTTTTAATAAAACCGTATAGCTCGTTGCTTTGATCGTTATGAGGAACTAATATTGAGCGGACTTTAGCTGATTCAAAAACTTCTCTTTGCAAATCGGGAGTTGCTGCTAATGAATTAAAAAGAACGAAGTCATAGTAATCAGTGAATTCGGGATCCTTTTTCTTAGCGCGGTTCTTAGCATTTTCTTTAAGCCATTCAAGACTAACTTGTTCATATTCACCAATTGGTGCTTTATCAACTGTTACAAAACGCATTACATTACCTCCCTTTCAAAGTTTTCTAATTTAAATCTCAGAGCGTTTTTATATGTCGAATTCCTAACCACGGATTCAAATGTGATGTTGTCGGATAATTCTTGGGCCATTGAAGCCAATTTTTCTAAATTATCAAATAATTCAGAAGCATAATCGGCATCCCCCGCAAAATTAGCCGCAAATACTGGTAACAAGCGGCTAATAGCTTCGAACTTCATGTATTGAGATGCGGTTATTTCTTCTAGATCGACGAACCCAATCACGTTTTCGAAGTACCTGTTCATCGAATTTAAATTAGGGGCACCGATGAAATTGATCTTAGAGTTTTGGATTTTTGAGCGGACATCACTTTGGAACGGACCAACGCCTACAACTAGAACTTCATCAACGGATTCAATTTCTGCAAGTGGACTAATGAACGTTTCTAATCCCTCACGATTAAAATCAGAAAAGACGGTAATTTTTCTAACACCAGGAGCTCGGTAGTAAACCTTAGTACTTTCATAGGTTGTGGCAAATGGTAACAATTTCAATTTGCCGTTTTCAAGACGGGCCGACAATTTTTGATACGCAACTGGATTTGGTACAAAGACGCGTTGAGCATTCTTATTGATGAAATCAATGACAGTCTGATCAAGTGGTTGCAGTGGTTCGTTTAAAAATAGCGTAAGACTATTTGGCCGTAGATCGATATTTTGGAAATAATCAAAAAGTTCTAAATCGTCAACAAAATAAATATCTTGGTTTAAATAGTCAGGATAAACTTGGAAAAATAATTCAACCAAGCCTTTGATACCTTGAACTTGGGTTTGTTGATCTTGGCCATATCGGATATCAGAATACATTTGTCCATCACGATCGCTGAAAGACAAAACAAGCTTGCCGCTTTCTTCGTCAAACATTTCATAGGTTTTATAACCTTGTTCTTTATGTTCGGTAATAACTATTGGTTGTCCACCATTCCATTGATAATTGATGTCTAAACCAAAATCTTGGTAACTAATTCCATCGATTTGGCGGCGACCCTGGTCATATTTAACAATCTTATTGCGGTTTTGATTACTAAACCATTGATTTCCGATTAGTTTAATAAAAAACTCTTTGGGCTCTTCAACTTTCAATAAAGAATAAACATCCCGGTCCTCAAAAGGTAGAGGACGAACATTAACATGATGAGTTAAGTGGTCAAAAATCGTTGTATATTTAGTGGGATTTAAGTCCATTAATTGCATTTCTGGAGACAAACGGTAACTAAAATCAGTCGTAATGATTTCATAATCAGTATTGGTTTGCTCGAAAGTTTTAACAAGCGCTAAAAGTGGAGATTGAGGTTTAATTTCTCGCGATTTTGTGAAGATGATTTTTTTAGCCATTTGAAATTATTTTATCAACAAAGACTATTGTAAATTTGTGTTTTAGATGAAACTTAAGAACGGTCACTCTGGTCGTCAAACTGGGATATAAATTCTTGAATATTTCCAGCCGTATTAAACACCATGAGATTTCGATTAATGTCAATATCGTCCCATTCCCGCTTGAATTCAATATCCTTATGCTATCCACTAATGAATTCGGTTCGCTAGAAAAACATTTTATAAATCCAGAGGCTTTGCTAGTGCGCGAATAAAGTTGCTGAATTTAAAATAATTATTCATTATGATTTCAGCTGTAAATTCGTCACAAACAAAAAACCACTCCAAAGTTGAACTGACCCCCAAAACTTGGAGAACTTGATTTGATTATAAATTAGATTGATTCTGCTATTAGTAATTAGCTGGATTGAATCAGTTGTTGATTGGTTCTTTGCTTGAATTATCTGTTCCACTAAGACTTGAATATCTTTCTCTGTATTCTACTGGAGTTAGATATCCAAGTCTTTTTTGAATTCTTTGATAATTGTAGTGATAGATAAATCGTTCTATATCGTTACGTAATTCATCAATATCCTTGTATTTACGATGATGAGAAGTGTGTACTTTAATAATGTGAAATTCACTTTCTTGAAGACCATTATCTTCAGGACTAGATTTTCTAGACATTGATTGAATTACTGAAGCTTGATTAAGCAGGTATTGATAGTTAGGTAATTGGTAATGGAATCCTTGATCTGAATGGATAATGGCGTTTACTTGTAATTTAGGTAATACATTCTTTAAAGCAATATTCACAAATTCAGCAGTAGGGTGAATATCTATGTTGTAACTAAGGATTTCGTTATTGAATAGATCTATAAATGTCGTTAGATATAACTTCTTGTTCTTTACTCTGAATTCAGTAACATCAGTTACTATTTTGATTCCCGGTTCACTGGCTTTCTCTCCACGTTTGATGATTCTATCGGCAGTTTTACCAACGTTACCCTTGTAGGAGTTGTATTTAGAGTTATACCGGTTATAAGCAGTTGAAAGTAAGTCATAATCACGTTCTACATCTAATACGGTCTTGTGGTTATGAATATACCCACGTCTTGCCATTTCTTTTGCGAGCATCTTAGCTCCGTAACTGAATTTAAATTCTTCTGATCTAATTTGAAGAATTAAATCTAATATTTCTTTATGTTCTTGATGCTTCTTAGATTCGAAACTTGATTTAACTGAATAGTAGTAATTACTAGATGAGAAATTAGTAGCGATAAATACTTTGTTTTTAGAAGTATCTAACGTTTCTACAGTCACATTAACAGCTTGGGCTTTAATGACGTTACTTACTGGTTTTTGTTCAATAAAGCCCTTAACGCTTTTAAATATGCGACCTGAATTTCTAGTTCTTCTATCCGATTATCTTTGTCAGTTTCTGACATAGATTTGAGATCAGACTTAGGTAAGTCTTTTACATCCATATCGTAAATATCTAGTTTTTTACTAGAAGCAAGTTTATTTGATTGACTACTAGTCTTACGACCTTTTTTCTTTGGCATAAGTCCATTATCGCCAAAAGTTCTGTAATCTCTTGTCCATCGCCTGACATTTGATTCCGGGTAAACTTTAAAGCTTTTGGCAGCATCGCTGTAACTCCCGTTGCCATTCAGATACCAGAGAACTACTTGTTTTTTGAATTCTGGAGAGTATTTATTATTCTGACTGGTAGTTATGTCACCAGTATTTAGATATTGTCGTATCCACTCTCTAATAGTGGCCGGAGTAGTGCCTACTTCATGTGCTAGTTTAGGTGAACCTTCGCCACTTAGATATCGCTGAACTATTTTTAGTTTTAATTCCTTCGAATATTTAGTCATACAAAAAGACCCCTAACTTGGATTTAGTTCTCCAAGATTATGGGGTCGGTTCACTGGGGATGATCGTAAATTAGTCTTCGACTTTTCGATATTTTAAAAATTTGAGCTTAGTTCTTTTAGCGCCATCCATCCCAGTTATATTCCAATCCAGACTGTCCTTCGCGGGTTCCTCTGAACACTTCATGCCAACCACCACTTCCGTCGGACATGATTTCGCCGTCATCGAAAACAGCTACTTGACGTTGATCGACATACATATTGTTTGGGCCGTGAGGATTTTGCCATTGAAATGCTACACGATACTTATGCCCTTGCATTTGCTTTCTCAGGATTGCTGCTTCTTCGATTCGTCCTTGACTCACAAATAAATCATATAGGCTTTGACGAGGATCGCTAGTTGATACAGTTTGGCCAGATGATTGAGTAGGTATTTGCGCATTTTGAGTAACAGCCTGCCTATCAGAACCAGCATATGTATAACTAGTAGATCCTCCATCAGTAGTTTCAGATTTTGCGGCTTTAGCTTGAGAAGCTTCAATAGCAGCTTGTTCAGCTGCAATTCTATCAGCCTCTGCTTTTTTAGCATTAGCGACGTCTAAGTTAGCTTGAGCTTTATTGATAGATAATTGAGCATTCAAGAAATCTTTTTGAGCTGAATCAGTAGTAAATGATACTAATTTGTCGGATTTGAATAACTTGTTCAAAGCTTTAATAGAAGCATCATACTTTTCACCATTAGCTAGGATTTGGGCATTGTCGTATGCAGTTTGTTTAGTAGCCACGTCTGCTTTAGCTGACTTCAATTGGTCTTGAGTAGAATTTTCATCGGCTTTAACTTTCTTATAGTTAGCTTGCGAATCCTTAAGAGCTTTTTTAGTATCAGTAACGGCTTGAGCATTGTTCTTCTTATCTTGGGCAACACCAGCATCATAAGCCTTTTTAGCAGTAGCTAGTTCGGTCTTATAAGTCTTGTCAGCCAAATCAATAGAATTAGTTTTAGCTAGTTTTAATAGATAAGTATCCAAAGTCTTATTCTTTTGAGCGGATTTTGCAGATTTCAACCAAGCTTGAGATTGCTTAAGAACCTTGTCAGCAGCCTTGTATTCGGCAGTAGTCTTATCGACCTTGGTCTTAGACGAGCTTAGTTTCTTAACTTGAGCTTTGGCATCTTTAATTTGCTTTTGAGTAGAATTACCATCTGCTTGTACTTTAGCTAGATTAGCTTTTGCATCAGCTAATTTTTTAGAACCTGCAGTTTTAAGATTTGCTTTCGCATCCTTTACAGCTTTAGTAGCATCTTTAACATTTTGCTTGTTAGTAGCTACAAGAGCTTTCTTATCTTTAGCTAATTGAGCTTTCGCTGTTTTCTTAGCTTCAGCTAGTGTCTTCTTAGCGGCCTTTACATCAGATTGCTTAGAGTTCTCATCAGACTTCACTTTCTTGTAAGCGGATTCAACCTCTTTAATTGTCTTATCGTACTTAGCCTGTGGGTCTTGAGATTGTACTGCGGTAGTATAAGCAGATTTTGCACCATTAACAGCTACATCGTGTTTAGTTTTAGCTGTTTCTTTAACCGCAGAATAAGTAGCTTGATAAGTAGTAGGCTTATACATTTCAATAAGTAATGACTTATCTGAATCAGATAGTCCACTTAACTTACCGTTAGTATAATAAGCTTCCATTGCTTTCATATACTCATTAGCTGCATCTAAACTAGCTTGAGCTTTGGTAATACCGTAGTTGTCATCGGTATTTGCAGAATCAGCAGTTTTCTTTAGCTCATTATAGTGAGCAAAAGATTCTAACTTAACTTTGTCCAAGGCTTTTTGAAGCTTTTTGATAGTTTTAGAGTCTTTAGATTTAGTGTTTGTAGTTTGAGCTACTTGAGCTGATGCTTCTAGTATTGGAGTAACTACTGATATAGAAGCTACCACTAGGCTTGTATAAATAATTGGTTTTTTCATTAAATATAGACTCTCATTCTTAGTTCTTATAAGTTAGTGCTTGAAACAGTTCATCTTTGCTTTCTGGAATAATTCGTAATCTAGGATTAAAATGCCTTATTTCTCATCTGAATTTACCCCAAATTGGCTTACTTTATGTTTGTAATAATCCATTTTTGCATCAATTATTGAAAAGTTTATTTTTTGGTCCACCCTCAACTCGTCATTGTTTCCGATATAAATTTTTTCATCCCCTAAATAAACAAATTTTGTTCCAAAATCGTTCGCTTTCACAATTCCCGAATAAATTAGTGAGTCATCCTTTCGTTCCTTGTGCATGTACTCACCATTGGCTTTAACTGTTTGAAATAAAACATCTTCGGGCGTTTCAAAATTATTTGTACTAGATGTTTCTTGTATAAAATCTGTAAAATCGTAATTAAAGACCTTTCCAGATTTCAAAATCGGCAAATTGTTAAATTCTAA
>JAISIV010000109.1 GCA_031261865.1 Lactobacillaceae bacterium
TGCACGATGTCTGTTGGACATCAATAAAACTGGAACTTCGCGTCCCAGTTTTTTTCTGATTAATTTCTGCCTACTCCCACTCAATGAGGAAGATGTTTCTCTTAAACGTTGGTATATCAACGTTTAGAAGGATTCCTTATAAGTTGGCGACATTTTTGGCGACTCTTATTTTTTTATTGCCTGATTTCCATTAAAACTCACGCTACTCTCTCCGGCTGTCTGAATTGTGATGTTGCCGTTCATAACTTCCGCAATTTCCCTATCAACACCACCCCACATATGAGAATAATGTTTCAAGGTAATCTCTGGACTTGAATGACCCAGTCGTTTTGACAGAATCAAGACACTAACGTTGAACTCATTGATCAGGTAGCTAGCATGACTATGGCGCAAGCCTTTCGCTTCAATCCCTGGAACACCAGCCAATTTCGAATATCGTTTTATAATACGTGAAATCGTTGATTTAATCATGGGGTTACCATCATAGCTAAAGATAAAATCGACATCACCGATTTTGGCTTGACGCTCTTTCCATGCTTTCAAGATGGTGATAGTATCATCATCCAAGCTAATAATGCGACTTCCGGCCTCTGTCTTTGTGTAGGTCTGACGTTTCCATTTGGTTTTGCTTTCCAAGAGTAGCATATGCGTTACGCGAAGCTGTTTTTTCTCAAAGTTTACATCATCCCAAAATAGTGCGGTTCCTTCATTTACTCGAATGCCAGTATTGAAATACAACCACAGCATAACAAAGCTCAAATGTTCATAAAAATCATCAATGAAAATCTGAGAAATGACCTTCTCGAATTGCTTTTTCGTCCAATACTCAACATCCGCTTTTCCTTTTGGAATTGCCTTCACTCTGCGCGCAACGTTTATTTCCAAGTATTGCAGATTTACCGCCATTTCGAGAATCTTTTTCAAAGTTGAAAAGGCGAGACTAGCGTAACCATTGGAATAATTTGCGCCTCGTTTAGATAGCAACCAAGTCCGATAATACTGCACGTCCTGCACTGTAATATCCCGAAGTTGCTTTTTACCAAATCTATCTTCAATGATTTTCAACATTGGTTTCCGACTTTGAAAAGTCTGTTCCAAAACATCAGTTTCATAGAACGGCAGATACACATCATCCATGAACTGTTTGAACGTCATATTGTAGTTTGAGTAGCCATTTGCTTGAAAGAACTCGTTACGAACACGTGTAAGTTCTTTGTAGGCTTCTTTTGCAGACGAAAATTTCTTTCCGTTTTGACTTTTGCGTGATTTTTTCTTGATTCGTTTTCCAGTCATCCGGTCAATACCAAGACTAGCTTCGTAGAAATATTGACCTTTTGCATCCTGAAAAACGCCTGCGTATTGTGTTGTTGCCATAACTGTTTTCCTCCATTCTAGGGTAACTTACAGCCTAAGATGGATTCAACAGCGGATTTAGGGACTCGTCCTAATCGTTTGTTATTATACACCGAAAATCCTTGTTTAACCAGCTTAGGCTTCGTTTGTCGAATAATATCTTGCGCCGTACTCTTTGGGAAACGTAAGTTTATTAGGTATTCTTTATCAATAAAAGGATCATCCATAATTTCCATTTCTTATACCTTTCCATGCTAGTCATTGAACCATTAGACACATCTACTTTGTTTCCTATGACTTCATTTTCGCATGGTATTTTCGAATCGGAATTTTTGCGGACAATACTTTTTAACTATTTTATTTTTTGTCACTTTAGCCTTGGTATAGTGTGCGTTCCAAGGAACCTTAAAGTATAATTGAGCTATATTTATAATGAGGTGGTGGCCTATGTGTAGCGAAAATCTAAAACGAATTCCTCAGAAAGACGGAAAATTACTTGCTAAACGACTGGCAATCAAAAAACGTATAGGCTTGGACTTATCTTTAGACGATGTAGCCAAATTGATGACGTCGTATCAGACTGGCGTACTTGATCAGATTCTGTCAGAGGTGCCACTAACCCCGTCTGAAACTGAGCGGTAAAACACCAAAAAACGAGAATAGACAATGTCCAAATTGGATTTTGTCTGTTCTCGTTTTCATTTTTCAAAAAAGTTCACCGGCTTTGCAATGTCAACTGAGTTGCAAAGGTAACAAAATTCTCCAATGACTCAGACACGTTTGGCCTTTCATCATCTAAATCATCTGCAACATAATAGTAAATCAAGTTTGTATCAAACTGTAATTTCTTAAAATCTGTAGGAATCGAAAGAGCGTCACGACTTGAATCCTTGAAACTACCATACAACAGATTGGCAGCAATCAACGCTGTACGCTTGTTTCCATTATCAAAGGGTTGTAGCTTAGCAATCCGTGCAAACAACTCCCACGCACTCGTAACACTGTTTGATGTGATTGCATTCAGTTGTTCTTCGACCATAGACTCGGTCACTGTCGCCGCAGGGATATATTCTCCTAAACGTATTTTCACGTTTTGACGTAGGATACCTGGATGCTCCGGTTGCCCCTTCTGCTTTGAATCCATGCTACCGTTGATACCTTTTAAGACCTCAACTGATACTATGTCCTGTTTGGACGCATAGTCAATCGCCTTAACTAAATCTTCAAAAATGAATCGATCATCCTCGCTTGCGAACACCCTTTGTTCAGATGGCAATAAGAGATTATCTTCTGTTTGCCCCATTGTTGTACGGTACCCTTCGTATTGCCCTAGTGAAAATACGAGTTTCGCCATTGATTTTTCATTCATATCAATCACCAAGTCATTTCAGAATATCATTAAGGAAATACTGATTTGGTTCACGACGTGCCTTTTCTGAATGCCGTTTGATAGCATCGATAAGCGAATGCTTTTCATAGAAGTCCATCACAAAAGTCTGGCTTTTAAGTCGACTTGTCGTGACACCGAACTCGCCCGCAACAAACTCGGAAGGTTTCAATTGATGATTCTTACTCCTAGCCTTTTGATAGGCATCATATTGCCCCAACGAATGTACCATCAACATCTCAATTTCGGGTTTTGTGACTACGAATACTGGCCCAGTAATCTTATAACGGAAGACGTCATCAATCTTCAAGTCTGCATCATCATCTTGAACGAGCAAGACAACTAACCGACTTTTACCAAAGTCCATTGGGAAATATTGATTTTCTAGGGCATTACGATGTTGGGTATTGGTTCGCTTAAACATACGATTATCCAGCAATTGCCAACTTTCAAACGCAAACGCATCTTGTTCAAGCAACATTTCGAGAATATACTTCTCCGTATTACCTTCATAGACAATCACGATGGCATCGGATTCATAAAACTTAATCATGTGAAACCCTCACTTTGGGTGTGATTTGCCGTTTCACTTTCATCAGTTCTTGATACTTAGGCGCCGATGTCAGTTGACCCGAAATTAGGAGCGCACTCTTCTTCTTATCCTTACGATCCTTATCACCCGCAAGTACGCTGTATTTCCCAATCTCAATCTGAGTATCCTTATTCAAAACGTAGATACTATCTGTACGAGACACTGAATCTAGGATTTCACTATAATGTGTTGAGAAAACAAGTGTTGCGCCATTTACGTTGGCTTTACTCGTAAACAGGCCAAGTAGATTGATGACTATTGTCTTGTTGAAATGATTTTCAATCTCGTCAACAAGCAGGTAGCCGCCGACCTCAAACACTTTCTGAATAGCAATCAAGATGTTGATGCCTTTGATTGTTCCAGATGACAACAAACCGTTCAACTCGGCTTCGCTAACAACACGCGCAAGCGGCTCATTCACAAATTGAAGCTCGTACATGCTTCGGACACTAGAATCTGATGCGATGACACTAAGCTGCTCAATACTTGGATCAAGGAACTTCACAAATGACATTGGCGTCCCCGCAGGCATATGTTCGATACGATTATCGTTTGTCAAAGAAAGCAAACTTTGGATGGTATCGTTTGACACTTGGTTTTTATTCAAGATAGCTGAAAAAATCGAATCCACATCTTTCAAGTAAGCATTGTCCGTCTTTGATCGTTCTTCAACAAGCACCGTTTCATCAAACGTCATCATTTCTTCACGAGTTGAGGCTGACGGGATGATTTTCTGATAAAGCTTTTCGTCTGTAAAGAAAATGCGAGTTGGCTCTACTCTGACTGTAGATTCAATACGATACAAAATATTTTCATTCATCACTACTGCTGACATTTCGACAGTCCCATTTCCAGTGACCGCGATGCCCATATCTCGAGAAAGGCTCTTGTTCATCACGTAGATGTCTAGGACATCTTTGATAATTTGAAGCATCGTTGTCTTACCTGATGCGTTGATTCCCACAAAGGCGAGCGAGTTGAGCTGATAAAGCTTATCGGCAAGTTTTGTCACAATACCTTCTTCAACCTCATTCTCATTAACACGTTTTTCATTTATGAAGTCGACTAAAATCGGGTGATTGTTATCAAAGATTTTCAATCCTGAAATTTCAAAATTTAATAGTTTCATGGTTTATACCTCAAAATCATTCTATCACTTTTAATCGATTTATTCGATTGAAAGTGATAGAACCTAATGCTATACCGCTATAACGACCAAAGCAGCCTCCAGTTGGAGACTGCTTTTCGCTTTATTATAACAAGTCCTCATTGGTCATATCGACTCACACTGTACAATAGCGTAAACCTCAAATTCGTACCTTTCCCACCTTCTAAGCCTCATCCTACTGAGCATATTGCACGATAGTGGTAAAATATGTGTAACGAAAGTAACGTGAGAAAGGGAGCGACATGGCCGAACAAAATCAAACATCACTTGAAGCAGTCGAATATGCTAAGTCACACAAAAAAGAATTCATTGATCGAGTGATTCAGGATAAAGTTGCTGAGGTTGATAAGGTGGCTATCTATATGGCAGGGACTCCCGGTGCCGGTAAAACCGAGGTTGCTACGTCATTAAACGAGATGCTCGGTGCTGACTTAGTGATGATTGATGCGGACGCATTCAGAGAATCATTTCCAGCGTATAATGGCACCAATTCAAGCGACTTCCAACGTGCTGCCTCACTATTGGTCGACAAAACCTATGATTACGTGATGAAGCACGGTTATTCGTTCATTCTTGATGGTACATTTGCATATAACAACGCAATTAAGAACATCGAGCGTGCTGTGAAGCGTAATTATGACGTTGCGATTTACTTTGTCTATCAGAAACCTGATGTAGCTTGGCGCTTCACAAAGATTCGTGAAGCTAAACAAGGTCGTGTCATCACAAAAGAGGCATTTATTCGCGCCTATTTGCAGTCACAACACAATGTTGAAGCCGCTAAACAAGAGTTTGGCGATCGAATTATGGTAAACTTGGTATTCAAAGACTTCGAAAATGCTATTTCAGACATCGTTATGGACGTCGAGAATATTGGATTATTGTTGTCGCATCAATATACTGAAAATGAACTGGAGGAGTTATTAAATGACTGATGAACAAAGAGAAAAGGCTATTGAAATCGCTAAAAAATATAATAACCGTTACAGTGAGTTTTCAAAAAACGCAACCGCGCGCGAGTTCACAACAGTATTGAAATATGTGGCAAACGAAGCTAACATGAAACAACGTAAGTTGGCCGGTCTAGACTAACAAAGAAATAAACATTAAGCCCATCAAGTCAACTTTTGACATGATGGGCTCTTTTTATAGCATGCGTGAAGAAATGTATTTCACGAACGCCGTATAATACCGTCAATGTTCCAATTCCAGAATTCGAACATTAGCAAACTTCTTAAATTCTTCATCATGAGATATAACAACGACAATCTTCCCGCGTTCAACCAAGTCTTGGATTATCTCATAGACAAATTTTCGATGTTGTAAATCGAGGTAATTTGTTGGCTCATCGAAAATATAAACTTCTTTTTCTTCGCCAAGGTACCGTTGAATTTGAGATAACTTCCTCTGTCCAAAAGAAGCCGTTTGTGGCAACGAATCATTCAAATATTGACTTGACTCTGGCTCCCCAGGAATATAAGAAATATTATTGTTGAAGCCAAAATTGGAATAACTAATGTTTCCTTCGTAGTGTTGAGTCATCCCTAAAATCGCATGGACTAGAAAGGTCTTACCGCTTCCATTTGGCCCTGTAATCAGGTTCAAATTCTGATTATCAAATACGAAATTTAGGTTACTAATGACGTGTTGTCCATTTTCACCAATGAGCGTCAGATTCTCAACTGAAATAGATTCTATTGTTGACAGGGAATATGATATTTGATCAGTTTCTAACATCACTGCAAAATCGTTGATAATCGCTTTGGTGGAGATGTAACCCTTATAGGTATCCAAGAGATATTCAGCTGGTGTCCAAATGCCCGAAACATATAGTTGAATGGCGACTAGTGTACCGAACGTCATTTGTCCCTGAATCACTTGATAACCGGAGACAATAATTGCAATTAAAATCAAGAGGTTCAAAAACGAATATGCCATGAAGTTTTGAAACGATGCTTCTAGTTGGACAGAACGTTTCTTCTTATACGAATAGTCATCTAGTAGCGGCTCGATTGATCTAAACGTAGAATTTGTCTGAAATCGATCCGAGAACGACTGCTTGAATACATCGACGAGATAATTCTTGATTTCGGTCATGCTTTTGATTGAATTGGCGCTCGCAACCGTAATCTTATTTGAAAACCGGTCTGTAAGTAATAAAAATATCGGAAC